>CAYMXZ010000008.1:0-2067 GCA_964394475.1 uncultured Caldithrix sp.
TATGATCATTACTATTATTATCAAATTTAATTTTATGCCAGCGGTAATTTGCAGATCCTTTTTGAATGAAGTAAATTAATTGCGAAGCGTATCAGGTATTAATAAATAATTTATATAGAATCTATCTATTCGCCTCAACTGGAGCATCTTACCACGAAAGGGACTATTTATGAATTCATCTTCCTGCCAATTCATCAGCTCTTTATTTTTGCTTCTGACTCTTTTTACCAGTTCTTCGGCTCAATGGAGTTCTGATCCTTTTCAGAATCTGGCAATTGCTGATACCATCAATGAACAGGTAACACCTAAAATTGTCGCCACCACAGATGGCGGCTGTTACATATCCTGGTTCGATAACCGTAACGGTAATTATTCGGTTTATCTGCAGCGACTTAATCTTCTTGGTGAACCTCAGTTTACCCAGAATGGCTTACTGATTAGTGATCATCCCCAGGAGACCTGGATCACCGATTATGACTTGACTGTCGATCCGGCTGATAATGCTATCATTGTGTTCAATGATATCCGTAACGGTGGATCCAGCGGTTGGGATATTTTCGCCTATAAGATTTCACCTCAGGGAAATTTTGAGTGGGGAGCGGATGGGATTGACCTATCCGATATCTCCACGGCCGATTTTGAGGTCGCTCCCAAAGCCGTAGCCACCCCGGATAGCCAGGTCACGATCAGCTGGTTTAAGTCGGGAACACTTGATCAACTAGCCCTCCAGCGCCTTTCCTCCTCCGGTCAGAAGCTTTGGGGCGAATACGGCATCACGCTAACGCATGCTACTAATTTTAGATTATCCGCTCCTGACCTGGTTGCTGCTGCTGGTGATAGTGTTATTCTGATTTATAAAAATTCGACCGGGACATTATGGGCACCCACTACCTATCTTTACACCCAGAAGTTTTCCCCTCAGGGAAACACCTTATGGAATCCAAATGGAGTGTTGATCTACAATCTGGGAAATATTTCTGCCTGGAGCGATCCCCAGATTTATTCTGATGGCGCCGGTGGGGCATTTTATACCTGGTACGATGCGCCATCACCTTTCGAATTCAACGTCTGGGTGCAGCATGTTTCGGCCCATGGCGAATTGATTTTCCCGATGAATGGCATTCAGGCTTCCACCAATAACAGCCGCCTGCATATGTATCCGACCCTCTCCTTCCTTCCAGTCAGCAATGAATTATTCGTCTTCTGGATAGAAGAAAATTTTGATCAGAATCTTTTTGGAATTTATGGACAAAAATTTTCTCCCATTGGAGAGCGCATGTGGACTGATAGTGGTAAGCAGTTCTGGCCGCTGAATGGAAATACTCTCACATTTCTCTGTAGTGCGGCTACTGATACCAGTATCTACCTCTGCTACTTCGAGAGTTCTGCTCCCTATGCTCCTGACGCCGCGGTAAAAGTCGCCCGAATCGACCGCCATGGAAATTATATGTGGAATCAGGTTATTGCTTCTTCCGCCATTCTTGGCAATAAAGATGATCTACAAATGATCAGCAATTCTCAACATCAGACCTTCATGGTCTGGGACGATAAACGTCATGATAATGGGGACATCTATGCTCAGAACGTCAATCTGGATGGCTCGCTGGGCAATGTTCCGACCAGAATTCTTTCTGACCGGCCGGAAATCGCTAAAGTATTTTCACTCGCTCAGAATTACCCCAATCCCTTCAATCCTGCCACTATTATCACATTTGATCTGCCCAGGAGCAGTCTAGTAACGCTGAAGGTATATAATATCCTTGGAGAAGAGATGGCTACTCTGGTTTCCAAACACTTATCAGCCGGCTGTTACAGCTATGAGTGGGATGGGTCAAATGTGGCCAGTGGAGTTTACCTGTATCGCCTGGAGGCAGAAGGATTTGTTGAGACGAAGAAAATAGTTTTGCTGAAGTAGGGATTTGATTAATTAATTTCCCCACAAATAATTGGCATATTTTTATGCTATCATGTAAATCCTGTAATCCTGTCAAAAAACAATAATGGTTGTTCCTCATCAGCCGATGATCAGGCTTTACTTGTCCAAACAAGACAAACTATAGTGGGGGA
>CAYMXZ010000008.1:2167-35366 GCA_964394475.1 uncultured Caldithrix sp.
CAAGACAAAAATACCATAGATGGAAATTTACTAAGGGTTTGATGAATCAAACCCCTACATATAATTGGTATATTTTTATACTATCCTGTAAATCCTGTAATCCTGTCAAAAAACAATAATGGTTGTTCTTTATCAATTGATGATCAGGTCCTTCTAGTCCAAACAAGACAAAAATACCATAGATGGAAATTTACTAAGGGTTTGATGAATCAAACCCCACAAATAACACGACAATGCTTTTAGTCTATTTTGTCCCAGGAAAGGGATGGCCTGGCCATGATCCTGTCTGATGAACATCATAAGCCAGTCTCCAACAAAAGAATTTCGTGAAATAAATTCAGACGAGAAAAGAATCAGGTCTTTTGTTTGTTTTTGGCAATCGCATCCTTAATAGCATGCCAGGCCAGAGTCGCACATTTCACCCGAACCGGGAATTTCATTACCCCTTTCAAAGCCGCCAGGTCACCATGCTCATCAAGAGCGTCGGCAGACTTATCACCCCGCATGCTGTCCAGAACATCGTTAATAATCTTTTTAACCTCGGAAAGCGGTTTTCCCTTTATTTCCTCAGTCATCATCGAGGCCGAAGCTATACTGATCGCACATCCCGAACCAGAGAATTTCACTTCCTGCACGATATCGTTTTCGTCCACCAATACCATCAATTTAATATGGTCGCCGCATACCGGATTTTCTGATTCCACCACAATTCCCGACGAATCACCCTCACCGAAGTTATGAGGATGTTTATAGTGATCAAGAATAATATCCTGGTAAAGTTCATCGATTTCCATAGCCGAAAAACTCTCCTGCTTTTTTTAGAATTTCAATAAAACGATCCACCTCTTCATACGTGTTATAGAAATAAAAACTGGCGCGGGTAGTGGCTGGTATTCCCAATTTGCGCATTACCGGTTGGGCACAATGATGTCCGGCCCGCACTGCAATACCCTCACTGTCCAGATACTGGGCCATGTCATGCGGATGGATCTGACCTAAATAAAAAGAAATTACTCCTCCGCGGAATGGTGCCATCCCAAAAATTTTCATTTCCGCAATTTCCTGCATGCGTTGCAGGGCATAGGTAGTCAATTTTTGTTCATACAGAGTAATTTTATCCATACCAACTGCACAGAGATAATCCATGGCAGCACCCAGACCAATCGCACCAGCAATGTTTGGAGTTCCGGCCTCAAACTTATGGGGAAGTTCATTCCAGGTGGCTTTATCCAGCCAGACCGAACTGATCATCTCTCCCCCACCCTGATAGGGATCCATTTCTTCCAAGAACTTTTCTTTAGCATAAAGCACTCCAATACCGGTCGGTCCGCACATTTTATGTCCGGAAAAAGCTAAAAAGTCACAATCTAATTCCTGCACATCTGTTGGCAGATGCGGCACCGCCTGGGCTCCATCCAGTAAAACCGGGATACCATGTTCATGGGCTTTCTGGATAATCCCGCGTACTGGATTGATCGTTCCGAATACATTGGACATATGCGTTAGAGCAATCAAGCGAGTTTTCTCAGTAATCAAATGATCGAGATTTCCAATTTGCAGGGTGCCATTTGCTTTCGAAAACGGAATAAATCGCAGGACCGCTGCACGTTCTTTGGCCAGCAACTGCCAGGGAATCAGATTGCTATGATGTTCCATTTCAGTGAGCAGAATTTCATCACCACTGTTAATAAATTTCCTTCCCCAGGAATGAGCCACCAGATTGATGGCCTCAGTGGTACCGCGGGTAAATACTATTTCTCGAGTACTGGAAGAATTGATAAACCGGGCTACTTTCTGTCGGCTGTCTTCGTATGCGGCTGTGGCTCTTTCTCCCAACCGATGGATCGCGCGATGGACATTCGCATTCTGGTGCTGGTAATAATAGAGTAAAGTATCAAGAACCGCTTGCGGTTTCTGGGTAGTAGCCGCATTATCAAAGTAGATGAGGGATTTCCCTTTTCCATCAGGAGAAGTGAAACGCTCAGACAAAATGGGAAAATCTTGTCTGATTTTCTTCACATTGATGATGGTTTTTGCCGACAAGATTTCTGATTCTATAACCTGACCTGACATGATTCACTCCTGATTAAGGAGATAGTTATATCGCTAAAAAGATATCTCCATTTTCAATTTTGACCCGATAGGACTTTACGGGCAGTACTGCCGGTAGAGCTAAATTTTTACCGGTTTTAATATCAAATAATGCGCCATGCAGCGGACATTCTACTTTTCCATTCTCGATTTCACCTTCAGACAGGGCGGCTTCTTCATGCGAGCACCTATCTTCGATGGCATAGTAACCATCATCTAATCGAAAAATAGCGATCGGTTTTTCCGCTCCACGATAAACCATTACCCGTCCTTTAAATTCGCTAATCGAAGAAATCTTCACCCATTTTGCCATTTCGAAACTCCTGCCATTTTTTTTATTGATGAAAATTTTGAAATACTTCCTTTCGGAGATCCTCTAAGGTCAACTGCCCAAATAGTTTCTCCACTTTTTCCTGCATAATTTCCATAGGATTTTTAATGATGCAAAAGGAGTGTTGTTCACACATCAAACGATTTTTTTTATGAATGCAGTTCACAATTTTCATTGGCCCCTCAATCGCATCATACACCTGTGTTAAACTAATTTTATAGATAGGTTCATGAATTCTATACCCTCCCTTAACTCCTTGCACGGAACGGATTAATCTCCGACGTGCTAATTGCTGCAAAACTTTACCCATTAACTGCTGGGGAATGTGATAAGTTTGAGCCAATTCCTTGGTGGTTGTTAATTGTTGATGATCCTTTTGAGACATGTGCAACAAACCGATTAAAGCATATTCAACTTTTTTACTAATTCGCATCATTTCCTAAATCCGACTAAAATTGTCCAATTTTCAGAAATAATATAGATAATGAAAATGACACAATCAATCCCTTCGTCAAATAATTCAGTTGGATAGTAATTCCGAACAAAAAATGTGGAGGGAAATAAAATATTTATGGTATGCCGATATCCCTATGTCCCGGTATACCGTTATACCGTTATACCGTTATACCGTTACATAAGAGTGAAAAAGCAGAAAAGCACAAGGGGTTATAGATAGTATCTCCCATTTAAATTTAATCTTGACTTTTTTGTATAAATTAGTTATAATACTGCCGATTTATTATTAAGGAAAAGTATTATGCCTGATGAACGAAAAAAAATTGAAGACCAGCAGATCCTGGATAAAATCAGTAAAAGCGAATATAAATATGGCTTTACTACTGATATAGAGACTGAGACAGCCCCGAAAGGCTTGAGTGAAGATACCATTCGCTTTATCTCAAGCAAGAAGAATGAACCACCTTTCATGTTAGAATGGCGTTTGAAAGCATTCCGACGCTGGTCAAAAATGGTTGAGCCTAAATGGGCTTTTGTTCAGTATCCACCTATCGACTATCAGAATGCCTATTATTATGCGGCACCTAAAACGAGGCCCACTCTGAAAAGTCTGGAAGAGGTTGACCCTAAACTATTAGAAACTTTTGAAAAATTGGGAATTCCTTTAGAAGAACAAAAGCGATTAGCTGGCGTGGCAGTAGATGCCGTTATGGACAGCGTCTCTGTCGCCACTACCTTTAAAAAAGAATTAGAGGAGTTAGGAATTATTTTCTGCTCCATGTCAGAAGCTATTCAACGCTATCCGGAATTAATTCAGAAATATTTAGGCTCGGTGGTTCCTCCCGGCGACAACTATTTTGCTGCTTTAAATTCGGCAGTATTTAGTGACGGTTCATTCGCTTATATCCCGAAAGGGGTACGCTGTCCGATGGAATTATCCACCTACTTTCGCATCAATACGGCCAATACTGGACAGTTCGAACGCACATTGATCATCGCCGATGAGGGTGCCTATGTGAGTTATCTGGAGGGATGCACGGCTCCTATCCGCGATGAAAATCAGTTGCATGCGGCTGTCGTTGAACTTATCGCTCATAAAAATGCCGAAATAAAATATTCCACCGTTCAGAACTGGTATCCAGGCGACGAAGAGGGAAAAGGAGGAATTTATAATTTTGTTACTAAACGTGGTTTGTGTGATGGTGAAAATTCAAAAATTTCCTGGACACAGGTTGAAACTGGTTCAGCCATTACCTGGAAATATCCCAGTGTAATTTTAAAGGGTGATAACTCAGAAGGTCAATTTTACTCAGTCGCTTTTACCAATCATTTCCAACAGGCCGATACCGGAACAAAGATGATTCACGTGGGAAAAAATACCCGCAGTCGGATTGTTTCGAAAGGAATTGCGGCCGGTCAGAGCAATAACTCTTATCGCGGTCTCGTGAAAGTATATCCGACGGCCGAAAATGCCCGCAATTTCTCTCAATGTGATTCATTGCTGATTGGACACAAATGTGGGGCGCATACATTCCCTTACCTTGAAATTAAGAATCCAACCGCGAAAGTGGAACATGAAGCCACTACTTCCAAAATAGGAGAAGATCAAATCTTTTACCTGAATCAGCGGGGAATAGACAAAGAAAACGCTGTAGCGCTGGTGGTCAATGGTTATTGTAAGGAAGTATTTCGAGAGTTACCGATGGAATTTGCAGTGGAAGCCCAAAAACTTCTGGCAATTAGTTTGGAAGGGAGTGTGGGATAGAGGGACTCTGTTGAATCGTTATACCGTTATACCGATATAACGGTAACCATTAAAGGAGGTAAAACATTATCCATAAATTCAAAATAAAAAAAGTGAGAGAACAGATGTTAGAGATAAAAAATCTTCATGCCAGAATAGAAGGAAATGAAATTTTAAAGGGAATCGATCTGGTCGTCAAGCCGGGTGAAATTCATGCGATTATGGGACCAAACGGTTCCGGTAAGAGTACCTTAGCCAACATCCTGGCTGGTCGAGAAGAATTTGAAGTCACGGAGGGTGAAATTCTTTTCTTTGGAAAAAATTTATTGGAGATGGCACCGGAAGAGCGAGCTCGTGAGGGTCTCTTCCTGGCATTTCAATATCCAGTTGAAATTCCAGGAGTCAGTATGGCCAATTTTTTAAAAGAAGCTGTCAATGAGATCCGCAAACATCGCCAGCTTCCACCGCTGGATACACGTCAATTTTTACAAAGAATGAGGGAAAAACTTAAACTGGTGGAGATGGATGAGAAATTTCTCTCTCGCTCAGTAAATGATGGATTTTCGGGAGGAGAAAAGAAGCGAAACGAAATCTTCCAGATGGCCATGCTAGAACCTCGACTGGCTATACTGGACGAAACCGATTCTGGATTGGATATCGATGCACTGAAAATCGTGGCCAATGGAGTAAATCGTTTACGCACTAATGAAAATGCTTTCATTGTTGTCACTCATTATCAACGCCTATTGAATTACATCATTCCCGATTTTGTTCATGTATTATATAATGGAAAAATTGTAGAATCGGGTGATCGTGAATTAGCCTTACACCTGGAAGAACACGGCTACGACTGGGTAAAAAATGAGTCAGAGATCAGTATTTAAAAAATGCATGACCCAGAAATTTTAAAAAATTGCTTTTTAACAGAAGGAATAAAATGACAGTAGAAAATTTTCCTTTAAAAGATTGGTTAATTTTCAGTTTCAATAATATTGAAAATCGCTCGAATGGAAAGGTAGAAGATCCTATTCACCACCTGCGCAAAGAAGCGATTATGGATTTTGCTCAATTGGGATTTCCATCGACACGACAGGAAGAATGGAAATACACCAATATCGAACCCATGCTACAATATCAATTTCGATTTTTTGAGAGCGATCACCAGATTCCAATTAAAACTGTTGAAAAATTTTTCTTCCAGAAAGATATCGCCGGTCGTTTAGTTTTTGTCAATGGAAAATACTCCGAAACGCTGAGCCATTTCCAGGACCTTCCAGCAGGGGTAATTATTAAAAATTTTGAAGACGCTTTACATGATCATCCGCAAATGATTCGTAAATACTTTGCCACAATTAACAGGAATGGCAAAGATACTTTTACCGCTTTGAATACTGCTTTTGCTAAAGAAGGACTTTTTCTTTATCTGCCCCATGATATTATCATCGATAAACCATTTCATCTTCTTCATATTACCGATGCTCCCAATGAACCTTATCAAGTTCATCCCCGGCACCTGGTAATCGTTGGGAAAAACAGTGCCTTAAAATTTATCGAGTCTCATCATGCACTTTCCGAAGGTCTATTTTTCCACAATTCCCTTTCCGAAATTATCCTGGGAGCCAATTCACAACTTGATTTTTACAAAATTCAGGATGATAGTCTACAATCGTTTCGAATACACCAGACTCACATTTATCAGGAACAACACAGTGTATTGAATTCGTTTTGTATTGATCTGGGTGGGGCCCTGGTGCGCAATAATTTGAAAGTATCGCTGGATGGTGAAGGTATTGAAACTAATCTTTTTGGTTGTTATCTGGCGCATGGAAATCAGCTAATTGATAATCACACTGCCATTGAACATTTAAAACCTTATTGCCATAGTAATGAACTTTACAAAGGAATATTAGCCGGTCAATCACGTGGAGTGTTCAGCGGTACAATCTATGTGGCACGTGATGCTCAGAAAACTAATGCTTTTCAATCCAATAAAAATCTATTGCTCAGTCAGCAGGCAGAAGTCAATTCAAAGCCGCAACTAAAAATATTTGCGGACGATGTAAAGTGCACGCATGGTGCCACGATTGGTCAGTTGGATCAGGAAGCCATTTTTTATTTGCAACAGAGGGGCATTTCGGCTGAGCAGGCTCAGAATCTTTTACGATCGGCTTTCGTCCAGGAAGTGATTGAGAAAATACCTCTGGATCAAGTTCGCTCCTTTGTGCAAGGACTGATTGATCACCGTTTAAAAACCGTCTAAAAAAAGATTCGCATACAAAGATGGCAACTCCCCTGATGGAAAAAGAAAAACTCGAAGCACAAATCATTGAAATAATCAAGACCTGTTATGATCCAGAAATTCCGGTGAACATTTATGAGCTGGGATTGATCTACGACATTCATATTGATGATTCGAATCAGGTTCATATCAAAATGACGCTTACTTCTCCTGGTTGTCCAGTGGCTGGAACGCTGCCGGGCGAGGTTCAGGAAAAGGTAAAATCAATCCCGGAAATTAAGAAGGTGGTTGTGGAAGTCGTGTGGGATCCTCCCTGGAGTCCAGACATGATGAGTGAAGAAGCCAAATTGGAATTAGGATTTATGTAGAAACCTCAACAAATAAAATCACAGGTATAATCATATGAATAACTATGAAATGGATTATAGACCAAATTATGATCCGGCTGCCGTTCAATATATGAGAGATGAACTGACGGCTGTTGGATTTGAAGAATTGTCAACCCCTGACCAGGTGGATCAAGCGCTGGGGTATTCAAACCAGACAGTCCTGCTGGTGGTAAATTCAGTTTGTGGCTGTGCAGCAGGGTCGGCACGTCCGGGAATCGCTCTGGCTCTTCAGCATAAAATTATTCCAGATCGGTTGGTCACAGTTTTTGCTGGAATGGATAAAAAGGTAGTTGAATATGTCAGACAAAAATTTTTAACCCGATATGTTCCTTCTTCTCCTCTTTTCGCGATATTTCGAAATGGGAACATCGAATTTATCATGGAGCGTAAAGATCTGGTTAATAAAACACCAGAGGAAATTGCGGAGGTATTAAGGCGGGCATTTGACGCCATCTGTTCCAGACCTGGTCCCTCCATAAGTCCAGAGAAATATGCACAATTAAAAAATGTAGTGAAATGCAGTTCACATTTACCGAAATATCAGGATAATTGAGCAATGAAGATCACTGCCCAGGAAGAATATGGAATGCGTTTGCTCCTTCGAATAGCCATTCATCCTCATAAGGAAGGAATAACCATCAGCCAGTTAAGTAAACAGGAAGGCTTGTCGCCGCACTATGTGGCAAAAATTTGCCGTTATTTACGTCTGGCTGGGTTTATCAGGAGCACGCGGGGTAAAGAAGGCGGATACTTATTGGCGCTTCCTCCAGAGCAGATTTCACTCAATGAGGTCCTGATGACATTAGGCGGCAGATTATTCACTCCAGAATTTTGCAATAGTCACACGGGATTATTAAAAAACTGTAGTAATTCATGCCTGTGCGAAATAAAACCTATATGGCAGATGGTGCAGCAGGCTGTTGATGAAGTGTTAAATCAATATACGTTGAAGGATTTAATGAATCCCACCGCTAAAAATAATCAACAAATCACAAACGCCACGAAAATAAGCAATAAAAAATTAGTCCCTCGGGTGGTCACGGACTGAAAATTTAATCGTCGATACCTGATAAGAACTTCCAAATTAGATGAGAATGACTGATGGAAAATTATAAATATTCCGAAGCATTAGTGAATACGGAATGGGTCACTGAACACCAAAACGATCCGAATATCAGGCTGGTAGAAGCAAATGAGGATGTATTGCTTTATGAGACCGGCCATATCCCAGGAGCAATAAAAATTGACTGGCAGAATGATCTTCAGGATCCAGTTATCCGAGACTATATTCGTCCAGAAAAGTTTGAAGAGCTGATGTCCATAAAAGGAATTTCTCCAGAGAATTGGGTGATTTTTTACGGAGATAAAAACAACTGGTGGGCTTGCTATGCTTTCTGGGCTTTTAAATTATATGGGCACCAACATTGTTCAATTATGGACGGTGGACGTCAGAAATGGATCCAGGAAGGTCGTCCGCTAACCAAGGAAATTCCCCATTATCCAGCTGTGAACTATAAAGTCCATCGGTTTAACGAAAAATCAATTCGAGCCTTCCGTGAAGAAGTTATTCTACATGTTAGAGCTAAAAAACCACTGATCGATGTCCGAACACCACAAGAATTCAAAGGAGAACTTCTTCATATGGAGAGTTATCCCCAAGAGGGGGCTTTAAGGGGAGGTCATATCCCGCAAGCACAAAATGTCCCCTGGTCTATGGCAGTAAACTCAGATGGTACTTTCAAATCGTATCAAGAGTTGCAGGCAATATATCAAAAAGCTGCTCACTTAAAATCAGAGGAAGAAATCATTACCTATTGCCGCATTGGTGAACGTTCGGCTCATACCTGGTTTGTGCTAAAATATTTATTGGGCTACCCCAGGGTAAAAAATTATGATGGATCCTGGACCGAATGGGGAAATTTGGTTCGAGCGCCGATTGAGAGATGAAAAAGATAAGATGGACGGTATAACGACATGACGGTATAACGGTATAACGATATAACGGTATAACGATATAACGGTAGAACGCTATAACGATATAACAGTAGAACAGTAACAGTTAATCACACTCACTACTTCCCCTCCATGCTAAATTTGAGTGACATTATTCGGGAGTTTCAGGAAACCGACGATGATTTCCGTCTGGATTTATTATTAGATTATGCTGAGAAATTACCAATGTTTCCTGCTGAGATTCAAAATCGCATTCGGCATGAACAGCAACGCATACCTGAATGTCAGACACCGGTTTATTTAGAGGTAACTGCGGAAAATCACCATTTAAAAATAAGGGCAGATGTCCCGCCGGAATCTCCTACCGTGCAGGGAGTAATCTCCATATTAATGAATGTTCTGGATGGTCGTCCTATCCGAGAAATTGAAGAAATTCCTACTGATCTAATATATCGTTTGGGACTCCAACACAAAATAGGATCGGTTCGTTTATTGGGGATTAATGCCATTCTCACCCGTTTGCGCCACATGATTAAACAGCTAACAAACACCAAACAACTATAATGCTATTCCAGGTGCAGGATAGAGCGGGCAATCCAACCAATTAAGAAAGAAATCGCTGCGACACCCAGACTGATCGCCACCATTTCTGTAAAAAATTTTCGAAAAGGTATTTCTTTCACGACCGATACAAACTGGGCGAAAATCAAGACAATCAAAATGGCAATGGTTAAGGTTAAGCATAAAGCGAAATAATAGCTGGCCAGCAAAAAGTATGGGAGTACTAATAAAATTACCACCACAATGTAGGTGATTCCGGTATAAAATGCTGCTTTAAACGGATCTTTGCTTTCCTTTTCCGATTTTTGAGACAGATATTCTGAAGCCGCCATCGAGAGTGAGGCGGCGATGCCCGTGATCAAACCGGCCAAACCTATCAGAAGAGTATTCTGCAAAGCCAATGTTAATCCAGCCAGTGCGCCGGTTAATTCAACCAGGGCATCATTAATGCCCAGCACCATTGAGCTGATATACTTAATCTTCTGTTCATCAATCATTCCAATCAGCAGCAACTCATGCTCATTTTCTTCTTTTATGATAGTTGGTGCTTCAGGAATCAATGGTACAATTTGAGCATACGCTTCTTCGGCGCGCGCTTCCCCTCGTTCCATCATTTTTATAGCAAAGGTTAGCCCAAAGACTTTGGCCATCAGCAAATACCAAAAAACCAAAATACGATTCGGGCGGAACTCGGATTCGGTATATCTCTTCCAGGTTTGATAATGTTGAAATTCTTCCCGGGCGATCCGATGTAAAATTTCACCATTTTCCCCCGAGATCTTCTTCGCTAATTTCTTATAAACCGTGTATTCGGTCATTTCAGTTTTTTGAAAAATCCTCAAAATATTTAGGATTTGCGAATCGAGATTATTTTTTTCCATAAGCCACCAATAATATTGAATTGATCATGGATAATTTAAACCAAAAGTTTTTATTTCCCTTTAGAAGTTAATTCATGCCAGGTGTCATAAGCCCGGCGCAGATGCGGGATGGTAATGGAACCGCCCACAATCAGACTGATGGATAGAGCCTCCTCCAGTTCAGCATTGGTCACCCCTTCCTCAAAACAACGGACGATATGATAGGTAATGCAATCGTCGCAGCGTAAAACCAGCGAGGCTACCAGTCCCAGCATCTCCTTTATTTTTGCTGGTAAAGCACCGCCTTCCCGGTAAACCTGCGAATCAAGACTAAAAAAACGCTTGGTTTCCAATCCAGCATATTTCATTACCACTTCATTCAATCGTTCACGTTCCTTTTTAAATTCAACGACCGACCTTCGAGCAGACATAAAAAATCCTCCTTTTAAAATTAAAACAGAATAACTATTTAAAAATTTCTTTTTCTCCTTACTTAAAACTTCTCGGTGAATACTCATAACAAATAGATATTATTCTCCCGACAGCACGTGACCATCTCATCAGGCCAGATGCTGCTCTGTACTTCACCGATATGCGCCTTGCGCAGATAAAACATACACAATCTGGATTGACCAATCCCACCACCAATGGATTGAGGGAGCGATCCTTCTAATAACCGCTTATGGAAATACAGATCTTTCCGATCGAGCGCTTGCCGGATTTCCAGCTGTTTAATAAGGGTCGGAGCATCGACTCTGATCCCCATTGAGGATAATTCAAAGGCACAGTCGAGCACAGGATAATAGACAAGGATATCCCCATTCAATCCTCGTCTCCCCTCTCCGGTAGGAGTATACCAATCATCATAATCGGGCGCCCGACCATCGTGGGGTTTACCATTTTTCAGATCAGCACCAATACCGATAAGAAAGACGGCTTTTTTTTCCTGACAAATAATTTTCTCTCTCTGAAGAGGAGAATACTCCGGGTAGGCATCAGCTAAATCTTCGGTATGGATAAATGAAATCTTTTCTGGTAAGATCGGTTTTATTTCCGGATAAAGATAGCTAACATACTTTTCCGTCCGGCGAACGACTTCATAAATTTTGGTGACGGTTTCCTTTAAAAAATTCAGATGACGATCGCCAGGGGAGATAACTTTTTCCCAATCCCATTGGTCAACATATAATGAATGCAGATTATCTAAAATTTCATCGGGACGAATGGCATTCATATCCGTATACAAACCCTCGCCGACTTTAAAGTGATAATCGGCCAGCATCAGGCGTTTCCATTTTGCTAAGGATTGAACAATTTCGGCGGATAGATTATGCAAATCTTTGATACGGAAAGAAATTGGCTTCTCTGTTCCGTTTAAATCGTCATTAATGCCAGTATGAGATTTAACGAACAGCGGAGCCGTTACTCGAATGAGGTTTAACTCGAAAGCCAGATTGGTTTGAAAAAATTCCTTTATATAACGAATAGCTCTCTCGGTCTGCTTTAAATCAAGGATTGAAGCATAACCCGAAGGAATAATCACCTTTTCAGCCATATGATTTTCTCTCCAATTATCACCATGACTACCGCATTCATTTCTCAAGGAAATATAAAATCTGATTTTGATTCAAATCACCAGATTAAAAAAGAATAATCGTTCATAAATGATGAAATAATAAATGAAATGCGAATAATACCCTGTAATTTTTTTTCATGACCTTTTTAAATTTTTAATTGAATTGACATTCATAGTGAATATACGTAGATTTTTCGCTGATGATATTGAGTTTTATCTTTCATAAAAACATTTTTTCACTGATTGTTTCATCCTTTATCGCTCTCGAAATTTAGTAGTGACTTTGCCTGAATTGATCGATAACGATGAGCAATTACTCTCACAATTCGTATTCACATCATCGAAATTTAAAAATGAATCAAATATTTCCAAATATAAAATACAAGGAGATTTATCGTGGCTAATGCAAAATTTACACTTCCCTTACCGCCTAATGAACCGGTGCGATCGTATGCTCCAGGTTCACCTGAAAAAATGCAGTTGAAAGCCAGGTTGAAAGAGATGCGGGAAAAGCAGATTGAAATTCCGCTGATCATTGGAGGAAAGGAAATAAAAACTGGTAAAAAAGGAAAATGTGTGCTCCCCCATAATCATCAGCAGGTAGTGGCTGAATATCACCAGGCGTCAGAGAAAGAGGTAAATCAAGCAATCCAGGCGGCCATCGACGCGCAGAAAAAGTGGGCGGCCATGCAGTGGTACGATCGGATCGCCATTTTTATGAAAGCAGCGGAACTCCTTGCCGGTCCCTGGCGGGATACCTTAAATGCAGCGACCATGTTGGGTCAAAGCAAAAATGTTTTTCAGGCTGAGATCGATGCTGCCGCTGAGTTGACCGATTTCTTCCGATTCAACTGCTATTATGCCATGCAAATTTTTGAGCAGCAACCGCCTTACTCTCCGCTGGGAACCTGGAATCGCATGGAATATCGTCCATTAGAAGGTTTTATTTTTGCCGTGACTCCTTTCAATTTTACGTCCATTGCCGGTAATCTTCCCTCCTCTCCAGCAATCATGGGAAATGTGGTTTTATGGAAACCTGCCTCCAGTGCCGTGTATTCGGCTTACTTTCTCATGCGTCTCTTTCAGGAAGCGGGGCTTCCAGACGGAGTGATTAATTTTGTTCCAGGATCGGGAAGTCAGGTGGGAATTCCGGCCCTGAATTCACCTCATCTGGCCGGAATTCATTTCACCGGCAGCACCTCTACTTTTCAAAGCATGTGGAAAACGGTTGGCGATAACATCAGCATTTATCACGGATATCCACGGATAGTGGGTGAGACCGGCGGCAAGGATTTCATCTTTGCCCATCGAAGTGCCGACATTCCCGCTCTGGGTGTAGCCTTGATTCGTGGTGCTTTCGAATATCAGGGACAAAAATGTTCAGCCGCTTCCCGTGCCTACATTCCCAAATCGATCTGGGCGGATCTGAAGTCCTACCTGCTGAGCGAACTACAAACTATTAAAATGGGAGATGTTGAGGATTTCACTAACTTTATGAATGCGGTTATCGATCGAGGTGCTTTTACCACCATTACCGAATATATCGAATATGTAAAAAAATCGAAAGCGGCTGAAATTATTTTCGGCGGTAATTATGATGATAAAAAAGGATTCTTCATCGAACCAACCGTGGTGGTAACCAACGATCCGAAATTCCGCACCATGCAGGAAGAAATTTTTGGTCCGGTGCTCACCATTTACATCTATGAAGACCAGCAATTCGAAGAAACTCTTCATCTATGTAATGAAACTTCTCCCTATGGATTAACCGGTGCAATATTTTCGAAGGATCGCTATGCCCTGGAATTAGCCGATAAAATTTTGGTCAATGCTGCTGGCAATTATTACATCAATGACAAACCCACTGGCGCGGTGGTTGGACAACAACCCTTCGGTGGAGGACGAGCCAGCGGTACTAATGATAAGGCCGGCAGTCTGCTCAATTTAATCCGCTGGGTAACCCCGCGGACGATTAAGGAGAATTTTGTTCCCCCCAGAGATTATCGCTACCCGTTCATGAAAGAAAAATAATTCTCAATTTTTCACTAACAAACAACCCGCTGAAAGTCCAGCGGGTTATTTTTTTAACAAAAAAATCTTACTTCAAGATCAGAACTGAAATCCGTTATTTTCGCTTTGTTTTCTTAATCTCTTTAATAGCCGAAGATCTTCTTTAAAGGCTTTCTCACCACCCGGTATCTCCAGAATAAACGGAATGTTCTGCAGGTCCGGATCTTTTAGCAAGATTGAAAAACCTTTCGAACCAATTGTACCTTTTCCTATGCGGTCATGACGGTCAATCCGGCTTCCTAAATCCTTCTTACTATCGTTGGCATGGATAATCTTTAATTTCTGAAGCCCAATAATTTTATCAAATTGCTTTTTGCTGACTTCCCAACTCTTTTTCGTGCGCAGATCATATCCCGCCGCAAAAATATGAGCCGTATCCAGACATACTCCGATTTTTTCCTCGCTCCCGCTGCGATCAATAATATACTTCAGCTGTTCGAAAGTATAACCCAGATGACTTCCCTGACCAGCGGTAGTCTCCAGCAATAGCATGGTTTTGATCTGTGCTATTTGCTTGAAAATTTTGTTCAGACTATCGGCAATTTGATTCATTCCCTCTTTCTCTCCTCTTCCTAAATGAGCACCCGGATGCATGACCAAATAAGGAATTCCCAGTAATTCACAGCGCTGCAATTCATCAATGACGGCGGTAAAAGATTTCTGAAATACTATGGTATGGGGACTCGCCAGATTGATGAGATATGAATCATGAACAACCACTGGTAATACTTTTGTTTCATGAACCGCCTGTTTGAATCTGACAATTTCTTCCTCTGTCAAAGGTTTACTTTTCCATTGAATCTGATTTTTGCTAAAAAGTTGTATGACTTCACAACCAATCTTTGCCCCTGTATATACCGCATTGGGTAATCCACCGGCAATAGAAGTGTGTGCTCCCAGCGGAGGACAATTTTCAAATTGGAGAAAAATGGATTTAGAAAAATCAGGCATGAAGGTAATAGGGAAAAAAGTGAAGATTCACATTTTTTTTCTCAATGAGAATAGATTATGATTAACTAGATAATGAATATTTTTTTCACCATAATGATCATATATTATTATGGAGAAAGATAAAATTTTCAGCTCTCCATTTTATCCTGTATAGTATGATAATAAATTTTCAGGATTTTAGACAGTGGCACGTCAATCCATTCCCCGATCACCAAACGATTACCGCTCACCTTTCCCAGCGGATATATAGGTACCTGCTGTTTTTTAAAAAAATTTTCAACCACTTTTTTATGAGGTGGTGCAATGGATATCACCACCCGCGATTGGGATTCACTAAACAAAAACCATTCAGGCCGCAAGGAACTTTCCGGAAGTTGAACCACCGCCCCCAGAGGTTTATTTTTATTAATAATACAGGCTTCGGCAAGGGTTACCGCTAATCCACCATCGGAAACATCATGGGCCGAGACAATCCATCCGTTTCGAATAGCTCGCAATAAAACCTGTTGCAGATGCAATTCTTTTTCCAGGTCAATTTGTGGACAGTCACCTGTGACCAGATGATAATATTCTTTCAAAAATTCACTGCCACCAATATCCATACCGGTCTCACCAAGAAGATAAATCAGATCTCCCTCTTTCTTAAATTCAGCGGTTGTTATATCCTTTAAGTCCTCTATGATTCCTACCATTCCGATCACCGGCGTAGGATATACAGCGCTATCCGGACTCTCATTATAGAAGCTAACGTTGCCTCCAGTGACTGGTGTATCGAAAACACGACAGGCTTCCCCCATCCCGGCTACCGCCTCCCGGAAGAGATAAAACATTTCTGGTTTGTAGGGATTACCAAAATTCAAGCAATTTGTGATCGCCAGCGGTTGAGCACCGGTGCACACCACATTGCGTGCCGATTCCGCCACTGCTATTTGTCCCCCACGCCGCGGATTTAAATATACATAGCGACCGTTTCCATCGGTCTTCATTGAAATTGCTTTTCGGGTTTTCTTGATCCGAATGACTGCCGCATCGCCTCCGGGCAGGATAGCAGTGTTGGTGCGTACCATGTGATCATATTGCTGATAGACCCACTGTTTAGAAACAATATTGGGCGAGGATAAAACTTTTAGAAAAGCTTTAGATAGATCTTTCACCCTTTCCAATTTCTGAAAATCATACTTTTGCACCTCATCCAGATAGGCAGGTCGCTTATATTCACGATGGTACACAGGTGCGCCTCCACCCAGCACACAATGATACGGCGGTAATTCAGCTACCTTTTGACCTTTATAATAGACTTTAAGAACAGGTTCATCCGTCACGGTACCGATTTGTTCGCAAATCAGTTCCCATTTATTGCAGATTTCCTTTATACGTTTTTCCTGCCCCTTTTTTCCCACAATGAGCATTCGCTCCTGCGATTCGGAGAGCATGATTTCGTAAGCGGTCATCCCCCCTTCCCGGACCGGCACTTTATCCAGATCAATAGTCATTCCGCTTTTACCGCGGGCGCTCATTTCAGTGGTACAGCAGGTTATTCCAGCGGCTCCCATGTCTTGGATTCCCACCAGAATTTTTTCCCGGATCATTTCCAGACTGGCCTCCAGTAAAAGTTTTTCACTGAACGGATCGCCTACCTGGACATTGGGTCGGCGCTCCTCTGATTTTTCACTCAACTCCTCCGAAGCGAAAGTTGCGCCATGGATGCCATCTCGCCCGGTGCGGGAGCCAATGACGAACACTGGATTACCCTCTCCTCTGGCAATCGCAGAAGCTGTCTGGTTATGTTTTACAATTCCCACCGTCATGGCATTCACCAGCGGATTATTGCTATAGCAATCTTCAAAATAGACTTCTCCGGCCACAGTAGGAACACCCAGGCAGTTGCCATAGTCACCTATACCACGCACCACTCCATCAAAGAGATAACGGTTACGGGCTTTATCTAAATGACCAAATCGCAGAGAATCCAGGGCGGCAATTGGTCGAGCACCCATGGTGAAGATATCACGCATAATACCTCCCACTCCAGTGGCTGCTCCCTGGTAGGGTTCCACCGCTGAAGGGTGGTTATGACTTTCAATTTTGAAACATACGGCCAGCCCATCCTCGATATCAACCAGTCCGGCATTTTCCTCGCCTGCTCCCACCAACAAGCGCTTCCCGGTGCGGGGTAATTTCTTCAATTCTGCAATTGAATTTTTATACGAACAATGCTCGCTCCACATCACCGAGAATATACCCAGCTCTGTAAAAGTAGGAACGCGACCCAATATTTTCAGAATGTGATCATACTCTTCTTCACTGAGTCCGTGCTGTTTAGCTAAATCCAGCGTGACCTTTGGTTCATGCATGAAGATTCTCTCCATTTATTTAAAAAGATAAATTTTACCGAAAATAAATTTTTCAAGCAAGGATTGTATAAAATCTTTTTCGGGTCGACATAAAAATGATATATAAACAAGATAACTTCCCTGGATTTCTTCAACGGTGTCTAAATACATCGATACCAATTTTTATAAACATCTTCCTCCCTAAAAATTTAGTTCAGGGAAATTTGTGATCAGGTATGAGGGAAATGAAGAATATTGATAATCAGTACTCATTTTATCAGGAATGGAAAGTTTTAATATTTTTTATAACACAACTACCTGGTGCATACAGATTATATTGAATGACCAGTTTTCAAGATGATGTATGTATTAATATAAATTACTAATTTTTCTTTTATTACTTTTTGAAACAAATTGAAAGTAAAAATGGTTTGTATCTACACCTTTAATTATTTAAAATGATTTTTACTTTAATAAAAAGGAACAACATGGCAACTCAACCGAAAATTAAAAATGAAGGCGAAGCTTTGATCAGACTGGCAGAAGCTTATAATAAAATAAATCAGGAAATTAAAAAAGTCATCATCGGTCAGCAGGAAATCATTGACCAGCTGTTGATTACCCTTTTCTCTCGTGGGCATTGTTTGATTGTGGGGGTACCCGGTCTGGCCAAAACTTTATTGATTAGCACCCTGGCTCAGGTATTGGATCTAAAATTCAGCCGCATTCAGTTCACCCCAGATCTTATGCCATCTGACATCACCGGGACTGAAATTATTGAGGAAGATATCAGTAGTGGGAAAAAATCATTTCGCTTTGTGAAAGGGCCGGTTTTCGCCAATATCATTCTGGCTGATGAAATCAACCGCACTCCACCCAAAACGCAGGCTGCTTTACTGGAAGCCATGCAGGAGCACAAAGTAACCGCCGCCGGAGAAACGTATATTTTGTCGGAACCTTTTTTTGTGCTGGCCACCCAGAATCCCATTGAACAGGAAGGCACTTATCCCTTACCCGAAGCTCAGTTAGATCGCTTTATGTTCAATTTATGGATTAATTACCCCAGCTTTTCCGAAGAGATGGAAATCGTTAAATCCACCACCAGTGATTATTTGCCGCGATTGAATAAAGTGATGGATGCAGAAGAAATCTTAAGTTATCAGGATGCCATCCGCAAAATTCCGGTCGCCGATAATGTCATTGAATATGCCGTCAGGTTAGTTGGACAAACCCGTCCCAATAATCCCAATTCGCCGGATTACATAAAAAACTGGATCAACTGGGGAGCTGGTCCGCGGGCTTCACAATATCTTATCCTGGGCGCGAAAACTCGAGCGGCTCTGCAAGGTCGATTTACACCTGCCATTGAGGATGTCAAACAATGCACTCTTCCCGTATTGCGTCACCGCCTGGTGACCAATTTTAATGCCGAGGCTGAAGGAGTGGATACTCTTCACATCATTGAAAAATTGATGTCCGATAATAGTTAACTGACGCTTAATAAAATTGAGGGCAAGGGCTATCGCTTGCTGATCTCTCTTAAGCGATGGAAGAAATAGAGAATCTCGCTGCAGGCGATGCCGGAAGGATTATTATCCTTATTCGGTGATGCCACCCCATCCGCTACCTGGTAACTGGAAATATATCCCAGCACTCCATGACTGAGTTCACTTTCGAAATGTTTGGAAATATTCTGGAAATATTGTAACAGAAAATCTTTATCTTTCATTAGTTTTTGCCAACCATCCAGATAATCTCCAATCAGAATGGGCGAATATACATTTTCAATACGGTCTTTACTCCGCAGCGGAAAAGTAATTCCATTTTCATTTAAGAATTGTTTGATGAGTAAACGATAAAAAATTTGCGCCGGTTTTTCCTCTAATAAAGGAAGGGGAAAAGTGAGAGCGAAAATCATAGAGGGATGAAAAGCATATCCATACTCTTCGATAGCCTGATAAGGATTTGCCACCACTCCCCGCACATATTGCTGGTAGAAATGCTGTTTAATTTTTTTTACCCAACGGTGATATCTTCTCACCCGAACTTTTTTTAGATCAGCCAGCTCAAGAACCATGTGCAGTGAATTATACCATAGCACATTTAAAACAAAATTCTGGCGCAAAGGATAAAAGACCTCATGATCACTTTTGGGCTGCAGATCGGATTTTCGATATTGCCTCTCCAACAAATTATGGGATTTCAGTTTGTAAAATAAAAGCTTATTGCGGCGAATCAATTCTAATATTTCCAGCATAATTTGAATGGAGGTGAGCATCGCTTCTCCCTTTTCATGATGCTGGTGATACAGGTACAGAAAACGGATAACTAAAAAAGGAGTAGCGGCATCAATTTTAACCTCTTTGACCATTCCCTGGAACAGTTCTTCCAGACTATAATTTTTTAATAAAAACACCAGGGCATCATAAAATTTAATGATTTCACTCTTTTCTATTCCACTCTGTAAAAGACGGGTAATTATTAAAAGATGCACCGATAAATGAAGCTCATGATCAAATAAATTACTGCTGAAGAATCGGTTTTTACCCAGCTCGAGACGAAGAAAGTGATGAACTTTGCCGAATATATAATTTTCTTTTTCATTCCGTTTAGCGCTGGCCCTCAAGAAGACTGACCGCCTCTCTTTTTCCTTCTCCATTAAATTTTTCAGCTGGTCAGGATCTGACTCATTTAAAGAAATGGAAAGAAAAAGCTGGCTGTTATTGTGCAGTGTATATTCAAAAAATCCTGGATTTAATAAGTCCTCTGGTTTTTTATCAGAATCCGGGTGCCGGCGATACACAAAATTGTGATACCACATCGGATTATTGATAAATTGACCATCAGAATATTGCATAAATACTTCAGGAAATTCCGGATTGGGAAGAAAACGAAATTGCTTTCCCAGAATAAAAACTTCTGTATTTTCAAATATTTCAGGATTGACTTGTGCATCTGTAGAACGAAATGCGAAGAAGGGCCGAATGACCAATCGGCTGCCCTGAGGAATAAGACCATTGAAATGATAACGCAGAACAAGCTGAGGTTTATCCCGAAGCAGACAGAGTGACTTTTCGATCCGGATTCCATTATAGGAAAAAATAAAGGTCGGGAAGGGATCTAAGTTGAATTTTTCTATATGCTTCAATCCTTCAAAAATCAGATGATTCCCGTATTCGACATTATAGATAGGAATGGATTCTTTATTTAAAAATACCTCCTCCTGCAGATGAGAGAGAATCAATAAAGGTTGATTGGTTGATTGGGTCGATATCAGGAATAAACCGTGCTTTTTTCTGGTATTTAATCCCAGAATAGTCGAGGATGCATACGTTCCTTTCCCATCCAGTTCCACCCATTCTTTGGAAAAGGCACTTTCCAGATCTGTTAATTCTGGTCTGTTAAAAGATATAATCATTCATCGACCCGAATGTGGTTATCTGCTAAATTCATCTCTCTTCACTAAATAAGAGTGAACAAAATATCGCTTTAATCGCTCGCTTTTATCGTTAACAAGGTCACAATTTTTACAGCTAGATTTTGAGTTTAATGAGTATGAATGTTTTATACTCACGCTTACTCCGATGGAAACCAATTGATAATTTGCTGCAGAAAGAATAAGATCGCGGTAGGTATGATGGATTCCGGGACATCAAACAGGGAGGTATGGAGAGCAGGTGTCTGATCACCTTGTGAGATGCCAAAGCGTACCAGAGCACCGGGGATTTGCTGACTGTACCATCCAAAATCATCTCCACCCATTGATCGATAATCGGATTCTACCACAAATTCAAAATTTCCCGCCACTGCCATATTCTGGCAAAATCGATCGATAATCTTCTTATCATTATACACTGGAGGTGAACCGCGATGAACATGGAGTTTGACTTTTACCCCATTTTCCGTTTCAATCATTGAATTGATTCGCTCAATATCCTGCAGATAATTCTCCCAGTTTTTATAATCGGTGACTCGTAAGGTGGCGACTAGACTGGCTCGCTCAGGAATAACATTATAAGCAATCTGATCAGAATGAAAATCAGTAAAAACCAAAACCACTGGATAAGTCGTGGTATTCCAACGTCGCTCGCTGATCTCCTGCAGAAAATGTATGATTTTCTGACCGGCCATTATTGGATTATTCCCTAAATGAGGACGGGCGGAATGAGCAGATTTTCCGGTTAGTTCCCACTCCAATTTAATGCTCTGAGCATTCACCCAGCCAGCAGTCAAACCAATTGTACCTAAGGGGAGCAAGGGTTCCACATGCAGAGACCAGATGCTTTGGATATCTTTCAGGACACCCTTTTCTATCATCAGTGGGGCACCGCTGGGAATAGGCTCTTCGGCCGGCTGAAAAATCAATCGAACATTCACCGGGATCGACCAGGGTTGCTTGAGCAGTATGGCGGCGATTCCACATAAGACGGTAGTGTGAACATCATGACCACAGGCATGGCATACTCCTGAATTTTGCGAGCGATATGGAACGTCCTTTAAATCGGCGATGCCTAAAGCATCAATATCAGCACGCAGGGCAATCCAGGGCAGCTGCTTATCAAAACAGAGATGAGCTACCAATCCGGTGGGTAACGGACGCTCAATTTCCGTGCTACCAACGGATTCTAAAAAACGAAGTATTTTTTCAGTCGTCTTGAATTCCTGAAAACCGATTTCTGGCTCCTGATGTAAAGTTCTTCTAAGGGCAATTAAGGCCGGGAAAAACTCATCAATAATTTTTCTAAATTTGGGTGGCAAAGATATTGGACTCTTTTTCACTTTGCACCTTTTATGGTTGCAAGGCGTCTAATAATAAACTCAAATACATAAGGAAACAAGAGGTTTCACATAAAAACAAATAAAATTTATATGCAACATTCAATTTTCATCTTCGTCTATTATGCTATGAAAAATGGAGGATGAACAATGAAAAAAACTTTAATCATTTATATCATCCTGTTATTCACCATGTTCAGCAATTCATGTGACACAACCATTGTTAATCGTTCGCTGACTATTGCTAATGGACAGAAGATTAACGATGATTTGAGCTCAGTGAATGGCCGCATTGAGGTGGGAGAAAACTGTCTGATTAATGGCGATTGCCAGACTGTGAATGGTAGTATCAAAATTGGAAATTTTTCAAAAGTAAAAGAGGTGAAGACCGTCAATGGTAACATCGAACTGAGAGAAGGCGTGGAGGTAGATGGGGATATTGAGCTGATCAATGGAAATGTTCAGGCCAAAACTGGTTCACACATCACCGGCGATATTACCAGCATAAACGGGGAAGTTGCGCTATTTCACACCATTGTCCATCAAAATTTGAGCGTAGTAAATGGAGATATACTTTTAGATGATGGTACAGATATCAAAGGCGATATCATTATCCGCGGAAAACCAGGAAGACATGCCCAGGTAGTAAAAATCGAGATAAAGAACGGGTCAAAAGTCCAGGGAGATATCAGGGTAAAAGATTCCAGAAAAAAAGTTGAAGTTTATCTCTCTGAAGACAATAAAATCTTCGGTGAAGTTATTAACGCTACTTTGATAAAAGGCAGCAATTAAATTAAAAAATATTTGAAAGCAGTTTGAAGGTATTGAGCGTTATAATGTTAGATAGAATAGGTTTGAAGATTGTGGTTAAGGACAATTTCTATCATCTGGTTTAGAATGGTTAGTTGCCAATAGTAAAAGATATATACGCAAACACCTATGCGCATATGAAATGGATTATTTCTTCTCAAAAATTCCTGTATTTAATTCCTGAAAAATAAAAGACATTTATCAAACTTAAATCCAGCAATTTTTCAACTTCTGTTACTTCGGTGAATTTAAAAAAATGTGATTTTTTATGGTCATTCATTGCTGTTCAAAATATTTAAATAGGCACTGGCGGGCTAAGTATAAATCGCCCCTCAGGGGATAACCGTTTGAAAATCCACCTCAAATTTATCACCATTTCCGTCTAAAACATGTAAGCATAAAACCTTGTTTCAGACAAGAATGATCGTCGTTATCTCTTTTTATCAACGGGACTTATTTCTTTTCTTCTACCGATTTCCTTTGGCGATTTCAGAAAGTATTTTTACTTCATTTCTCTGGGAATTGAATCTTTATATTTAAAAAAATGACAGAAGGCAACATTTTCTTACGGTTTTATCGGATAAATTAATTTATTCTGGGAAGAATTCCTCGTCTTACGATTCAGCAGTTTCTTAAAAATCATTGATCAAACGGAAATGAATTTTACCCTCACTGAAGGATAATCCTTTAGCCAGTCCATAATCCACTTGCAGGATGCCGAGTGGAGCTGGAAAACTTATTCCGACTCCATAACCGGCTAAAATTTCATCCTTGTAAACGGGCAATCTCCGTTCATAGTAACCCAGGTCAGCAAACACGAATAGCCGCGACAGCGGACCAAGAAGAAACCGATATTCCAGATTACTCCATCCTATCTTTTCCCCATAAAATTGATTTTCCCGGTAACCCCGCACAGTAGTTGCGCCTCCAAACCAGAACATATCAGGCGTTCGCACCATTTGACCCTGATGGCCAATAAGTATTCCCTTTATCTGCCAGGCCATTACCTGTCGCGGGAAAATTCTGACAAATATTCCCAACTGCCCGCTCACTTTGGTTACCTGGATTTTGGAAGGGATGGAATCCTGTTGTAAAAGATAAGTCGGACCCACGTTTCGTTGCGTACCATAATCATAATGCAATGAGAATAGTAGCCCACTCTGCGGATTATAAAAATCATCCCGGGTGTCCCATTGAATGCCCAATTCTGTATGAATTGCCCGGGTTTGAGGCAATCGCTGAACGACGCTGGCCAGAGAATCCGGGAAAACTTCCCGGTTATAAAAGCGGACTAAACCGCTAAGCGATTCATTCAACGGAATCTCGCCGTTCAAAGAATATTCCCATTCGATATAGGTGGTATCGCGAATAAGGCGATGGAACATCCCTCCCAGATGCAGAGGCAATCCTATTAAAAAAGGCTCTCGATACCTGGCTTGAAAATTTTCCGAATATTTATCAGGTTTTTGCCAGAACACATCCAGGCGTCGACCCGTACCGAATAAATTTCGTAAACCGATATTGAACAACCCGCTGAAATATCCTCTCTGAGAAGGATCATTGATCGGTGGGGGAATATATCCAACAATTCCATCAAAAATGGTAGAAGGCGCTTTTTCATAATTTAATTTTAAATAATAGCGGCCATCATTCGCCAAAAAGATTTCTGAAGGTTGAGCAGTTTTAATAAAATCCTGTCGTTGAAGAATACGCTGATAACGAACGATGTGTTTTTCTTTATATTCTTCATTTATTTTAAAATTGAGAACTCTTTGTATATAACGAAGATCGTCTTTCGCCTTCGGGGGTAGTTTAAGACCATTGAGCCGGACTTTTTGTCCCGGATCAATCTGAATTTTTAAAATAAATCCAATCTCATTTTTATCTTTAAGCGAATCGAGTTGAAAACCCTCTGTTTTAATCCGACACAACGGGAAGCCATTGTTTTCAAAAATTCCGACGATTTCTCTGAAAAGTGATTGCTGTAAATTTTTGGTATAAGGCCTACCCACCCGGCTGGCAGTTAGAAACTCAATTTGCTGTTCATATTTAGTGAGCATAGAATCGGGAAGTTGGACTCTCAGCTCCTTAAGGATAAATTGAGGACCTGCTGAAAGGTAAAAATGTAAGATCGCCCTCTGCTGTTTGCCTGAATCTTCTACCACAAATGAATCGCGTTTCGCTAAATAATAGCCGGCTTCTTGATATGTCTGAATAATCTCTTCAGTGAGCTGTTCAATGAGCATTTGATCTATTTTTCGATTCTGATAAGCAGTCCAGGAAATTTTCAGCCTTTCGGCAGCAGAAGTAGCCGTATATAAACGCAGATCAGTAAGAATATACCCTTCGGCGATCGGTGACTGTTGTGCCACTATTACTTTCGGGCACATTCCGATCAACCATAAAAGTAATAAAAAAATTTTCCAGAACTTTTTATTCATCAGAGTCATTTCTCTCTCAACTAAAAAAATGCTCTCACTTCCGCCTGTCCGATAAAAATAGAACGCCATGCACCGGCATCTCTTCGACCCGAGAGATTGAAAGTGGTGGTAACGTTGTTCGAAATAAAATATTCGAAGCGAAAATTACCCGACCAGGAGATGCCTTCCTTTTTGCCCTTTCCCATTTCGAAAGGGAGGGGTCGGTTGAAAGGATTTTCCAGGATCCACACTTTCAGCACATTAAAACTGAGTTGTATTCTGGAGCGGCTGGCCACCGCATAATTGACCTGCGGCCGAAATTCAGCAAAGGCTACTTTTACCAGATTTTCTGGCGCTCGATCCTGCTGGTAAGCGCCTTCTAACCGTCCCTGAATTTGCCAGGCATACACCGGTCGATAGTTTAACGTAACCGCTACCAAATGACTTACTATATCGCGGCTTCGGCTGGGAACAGCGGCGACGTTGCGGGAAAGTAAGTTGTTTTGATATTCCAGTTCCTGTGAAAGTTTTCTCGCTACCAGACTTTGTCGCCAGCTGATGGAACGATCCCAGCTGCGTCGAGTCTCATTAAAACCACTATCCAGGAATTCATTAGATAAATTATCCCGATAGCGACTGCGTAAAGTAATTCCAAAATCTGGATTCCGTTCAAAAAAGTATATATCCTGATCAATAACATAAATCCCGCGAACCGTGTAAGTCGAGTTGCGGAATTTTTCCAGATTTAAAAGATAAAGCTGCCAGATATCCGGTTCCCTGCTTTTTTCATTCACTTTCAGCGAAGAGAAAAATGATATATTTCTCCATATCTTATCAAAACCCTTAAACTGGCGGTTATCGGCTTTGGGGCGATAACGAATTTGCCAGCTGGCCTCCACATTAGTTATTGATTCGAACTTTCCGCTGGGAATAATGACTAATAAATAATCTCCCTGAGGATCAGGCACGTACTCCTGTAATTGTTCATCCCAGCGATAATTGCCACGATTCTCACCTACTCGAAAAAATACTTTTTCCTGCAGCGCCTGTAACTCACTGCCAGCCCGATATTGCCAGCGGCTATCAATGGTTCTGCTCTCATTTATATATTGCAATTCTAAACGTCCCAGATGACTACGCTTATTCGCCCAGGAAGTATCCTGAAATTGGGGATCAGGCTGATAAATGGAGATGCTATCCGAAGGCATTTTCTTAAAAAAATCCTCAAAATCCTTGGAGCGAAAGATAAAGGATAACCGTCCCTGCCAATGGTTCATTTGAACAATATCACCTTGCAAAGAATGTGTGAAAGAGCGGGATAATTTTAGCTTCTGCTCCCGAATCCTTGGATTATATAAACGATCGTCCCGTAGCTGGCTGAAGATGTGCCATTTTATTCTGAATAAATTTCTCAATTTCATGCCTGCTTCACTGGATTGGTAAGAAAAACCAGTGACAATTGCAGGATTATTTTCAACTTTTCGATCTTCCTGGCGGAATTGAAGATATGGAAAAACTCCTCCAATTTGTTTACCCACGCCTGCCCCGCCTCGCCACCAATCACTCTTTTGATTGACACTCTGACTCGACACCCACTCATAATATCCGTCACTTTTCAGCCAGAGAGAATCCAGCAGAGCGGCCTCACCTCTGGCACGGCGAGAAGAAACTTGATTCCCCCGCTCGATTACTCCACCCTCAATTTTAAATTGCAGAGAAGGTTTCGGAAAATAAAAAAATGAACCTTCCAGCGTATTTTCATCGGAAGCCAATTCGATACTTTGCAGATTCCATCGATAATTGAAGGCCGGCTGAAACTGACGGTCCAGTGGAGCGAATTCCTTCTCCTGATATTTCCATTTGACCTGCCAATTCACCAATCCCATCCTGCGCCCAAATAAGCGGGAGGAATCATTTAAATAATTGGAAGTGACATGAAACGCTTTACCGAAATTATCCTGATCATTTATCTCAGAGAATATATTTTGATCGAAGCTGGTTAATGCGCCTTCTCCACTGAGAAGAAAATGCGATCCCAGCCGATAACTTAAACTGGCATTCGCCATCTTTTTGTCACCAGCCAGAGGAATGAGTCGAACAGGAAGATATTCGCCATTCCCCGGACCAACAAAGCGATAAACACCCAATCGCTCCTTCACATAACTTCCTTTTCCTCTTCCCACACTGCTAAACTGGATGTTGAAATCACCTTCCCCTTTCCCTCGATAGAGAAAATAACGGTAAGCCTGATTATTCAACAAGGTATCTCTCTTCACATAAAGTCCCAGCCCAGCACCCACCGAATCGACTCCACTCACACTGGCTAGCAGTGGATTATCTCCTGCGCTGGCCAAAGCTTCTTTTTCCTGATCGGTGAGAGGTGAACTATCTTCTAAAAGATTATCAGTATCATCCCATTCCCGAAACAAGCGGATATCATAACTGAGTCCATTGCGCAATGACTTTTTTTCAGAAGAAAAACCGATAAAATTTTTCCCATAGCGCTGGAAATTATTGGAGTACTCAAAATCCACTTCCACCCGGTCTTCGCCAGTGATTAACAGATTATTGGTAAATGTAATCTGTCCCAGACTATAATCGATGATATACTGATTATTTTCACCGCGATTGATCGGCTGTCCGTTCACATACACTCGTTCGGTGCCCGCTAGAACAATGATCTCCCGCTCACCATTCTTTCCCACCAGTTGGTAGGGACCCTGATTCCCCTCCTGTCCTAAAAACTGATTGGTATGAAAAGTCCCACGGCTGGAAGCGTAAGTGAGCTGCTGAGAATATTGATTTATGCTTCCATAGGCCGTCAGACCCTGCAGTTTACGGTTAAGGTTACCAAAATTGGAATTTTGATATGCGAGATTAAAATCACCTAAGGTTCCTCCGATATGCGGACTGATAATCTTTATAAATACTTTATCAACTTCTCGTAAAGTCTGGGTGTTTCCCTCCGGTTGGATCGGTGTGCTTTCATCCGTTAACGCCGCAACGATTTGCACCTGCGGAGTGACATAGCCAGAAAGCTGGAGATTTAATCCTGAGTTTAAAGTTAAATCGCGGTTAGTACCTATCTCAACTCCCCGCACAATGCTTCCGCTTTTTTCCAGATTACTTCCATAGCTATCGATCTCATCCATGATTCGGCTGCTCACCATTCGCGTGGTTTCGGTAGCAGGAGAAACGGTTGAATCGCTGATATCCAATTTTTGCAACTCACGATGATAATATTCCCGGCTTAATGGAAAAGGATACTTTTGATAAATGATGTGCAGACTATCGCCTGCTTGCACGGGCTGCAGGAACCAGATCTTCCCATTTTTTTCATCCAGGCGATAATGAATTCCCCGTAAAAGTTTAAAATCGCCTGAATAGATTTTTTCACTACCCGGAATAATGAATTGATGTGGTAAGCGCAAACTATCTACCTGTGCACTGGATTGCCAGTGAAAAGTATCGGCTGGAATATCAAGAAATAAACGCTGGATTGGATTTTCCTGCGACCAGAGTGGCAACTGCCAGAGTAACCACAGCAAAAAGATCAATCGCCCGCAAGATTTTAAATATAAAATCAGGCTCACTTTTTCACGTTTCTAAGTACTTAATCCTGTAGCAGTTGCCTTGCGTCATCTCCATTTATTGTGGTAAAAATACATCATATCAGTCAGAAATAAAAACTGAATTTTTCAGGCAGCCAAGCATCATCGACCAATTCCGAAAACGGTTTAACCTCGCCGCACCAGGAGCCAGACAAAGAAAGGACCCCCGATCAAGGCGGTGATAATACCCACTGGTATATCCACTGGTGCTAAGATCGTACGAGCGACGGTATCACAGATGGCCAGAAACGATCCGCCTAGAAGGAGAGAGGCCGGAATGAGATAACGATGGTCATAACCGATGATCAAACGCAAAAAGTGAGGGATGATCAAACCAACGAAACCGATGGGACCACTAATCGCCACGACCAATCCCGTGAGCAGAGAAGCAAACAAAAAAGCAATTTTTTGGACCCGTTCAACGGCGATTCCCTTGCTCAGAGCAATTTCCTCAGAGGTACTCAGAATGTTCAACATTCTGGCTTGAGAGAAAAGAACCAGATAAGAAATGAAAATCAGCGGCAGAGATCTCCACAGAATTTCTGGATTGACAACATCCAGACCCCCCATCATCCAGCGTACCATCTGGCGGGTCTCAGTAAAATCAGCCAGGAAATGGAGCATGAGAATCATAGCGCCAAAAAAGTAGCTAAGAGTAACCCCGGCTAAAATCATGACATATACGGAGATTCTTTTCTGTCTTCTGGCCAGGAAGTACACCAGGGTAATGGTAGCGATGCTTCCCATAAATGCTGAGATCTGGATGGTAGAGAAGCCCCACCAGGAAAAAGCTACACCTAACTTGATCACCAGAACGGCTCCCAGAGCTCCTCCAGAAGAGACTCCCAGTGTGTAAGGAGTAGCCAGGGGATTGCGCAATAAGGCCTGGAAAACCACACCTGCCAATGCCAGTGAAGCTCCGGTAATGATGGCCAGTAAGATGCGAGGAATTCGAATGCGAAAGAAAATAATCCCGCTGGTTGTTTCATTACCTTTCAAATAATCGATAATTTGTTGTACATGAAGCGGTTGAGATCCAATCAGAGGGACAATGAATAATACGCTTAACAACAAAAGAAAAAGAAAAAGTATGAACAATAGTTTAATACGCGATTCAGCCATGGGATTTTTAACTTGATCGAAAATCGGGTAAGATAACTGGTAAATTATTCAAAGGATGGGAGATGACGCGCAGTGATACATCGTAAATATGCTGGAGTATCTCCGGTTGAATTACATTGGCAGTGGAACCATCTGCGGCTATCATTCCATTTTTTAAAATTATAATCCTCTCACAAAATTGAGCGGCCAAATTGACTTCGTGCGTTACGGTCAGAATGGTTATCTTTTGCTCATCTTTTAATTTGTGCAATATTTGATAAAAATGAATTTGATGTTTAATATCCAGCGCCGAAGTAGGTTCATCCAGCAATAAAATCCGAGGTTGTTGCGCCAGCGCTGAGGCTAAGATGACCAGCTGTTTTTCACCACCGCTCAGGGTATGAATTTCTCGTGAGCGCAGATGGTCACAATCAGTAATTTCCATAGCCTGTAACGCAATTTGAATATCTTCTGCGGAGTCAAAAGCCAGTGCTTTTTGATATGGGTATCTTCCCATCAGCACAATTTCCAGGGCGGTGTAATTAAAACTGGTGCTGAAATCCTGCGGTACATAACCAATCCAGCGGGCCAGCTCTTTATGAGTATATGATTTTAAAGGTTTATTTTGCAGAGTAATCTTTCCCTTTTCTGGAATCAGCAGGCGATTAATTAATTTAAGCATGGTGGATTTACCGGCCCCGTTCGGTCCAATAATCCCTACAAATTCCCCATCCGCAATAGTAAAAGTGAGATCTTTCAATATCGGATTTTCTTGATACCTGAAAAATACTTTCTCGAACCGAATCATTTTGATCCTGCAGACAGATGATGGATAATATGAGAGAACTTTAAAGCAATCTGTGTTATTCGCGGACCCGGGATGACAAAATATTGCTCGGTGAAAATGAAAACTCGATCTTTATCCGGAAAAGCCAGGGTGGTCCAGACCTTCTTTTCTGACTCCATTCTATCTGAAGTCAATTCCCAATCGGGATGAAACTCCAGTATCACCTCGATAGGTCGGCTCAGAATATCTTCCAGATTCACCGAGAAGTAGCGATGCGGTACATCGGAAAAGGCATTTCCCCCTCCACACAAACTCCAGAGCTCGCTGAGATAGGTAGTTGTCCCAGCCAGGTAAAGATGCGCCAGACTCCCCGGTTGACGACCAATCACTAACAGAGCGGACAACGACCGATCAGGTTTAAGATTGCGCACGAAATTCAGAGTATCGGTGATGCCCTGAATGACCTGCTCGGCCCTTTCTTCCAATCCCAACTGGTTGCCAATTAACCGAATGCCGTTTACAATTTCCTGGATGGTTTCATTGGGCACCGAAACAACACGAAATCCTAAACTTTCTAACTTACGGCGATTTTCATCGTTGGGAAATTGAAAAACAATATCTGGGTGCAGAGCCACAATTTTCTCATAATCAATATTTAGATAACCACCCACTTTATCTATTTTACTGGTGGCCGGTGGAAAATTACAAAAATCAGTTCGTCCCACTAAAAATTGATCCGCTTTCAACCTATAAATAATCTCGGTGATGTGCGGGGATAAGGAGACCACCTTTAAATCAGATTTTAACGGTTGAGCCTTCCCCCCTGCCACCGGGAAAATCGCCATCGTGATAAAAACCAGATTAACAAAGGTTAGTTTTAGGAATGTATTTCTCATAAGAACTCTTTATTGTTTCCGAATAGATTGAAATAAAGTTCACATTGCCTGGCGCATCCACCTTACCTATTCGCATCTTTTGAAAACTTCAGACAGTAATTAGCAATAGATTATTCAGGTGCTAAAACAAAAACCCCCAATCTTCGCAGAGAAAATTGGGGGTAGTAAAAATTTAAATCAGACGATGTAGACCCAACCTTCCCGCGAAGGTAGACGGGATTTATTTTATTCTGGCCGGTCTCCTGACTCTGGGATCTCTCTACTCACTCGCCTTCCCATCCCCTTACCTGAGGATAGTGGCATATCGAGTTTTCGTCCTCCATTACAGTTGCGGGGCAGTGGCGGCTTTTCACCGACCTTCCCGTCACCAGAATAATGAATACCGATTGTTAAAGACCATTTCTATTTTTAATTTATCGGATGAGGTAGATGAAATCAAACATATTTTTTTAATTTTTGATTTAGGTCTCAGTTCTTTTTTAATTTATTTGTTTAGAATTGAAATATGCACAGGAAAATAAAATGCAGATAAGCCCTTCCACCATTCCAGAGGTATTGATTATCAGTCCTACCGTTTACCAGGATAAGCGCGGATTTTTTTTCGAAAGTTACAATCAGCAATTATATCATCAGCATGGAATCACCGTCAACTTTGTGCAGGATAATCACTCCCGTTCCATCAAGAATACTTTGCGGGGACTACACTATCAGATTGATCCGGGGCAGGACAAATTGGTACGGGTAATTGTCGGCGAAGTCTTCGATGTGGCGGTTGATATCCGATTCGGTTCACCAACTTTCGGTAAATGGGTGGGAATTTATCTGTCTGCTGATAATAAGAAACAGGTTTTTATACCAAAAGGATTTGCCCATGGATTCTGCGTGGTGAGCGAGGTCGCTGAATTTGAGTATAAATGTTCGGAATTTTATTCTCCCTCTAAAGAACGAGGAATATTGTGGAACGACCCTGATCTGGCAATTGACTGGCCGGTCAAAAACCCAATTTTATCGGAGAAAGACCGAAAGAATCCACTTTTCAAACATATTGCGGCTGACTTCAGGTATAAATGATCTCTAAATACCATCAGCGATGGAATTCACAATACTCAGTGTCAAGTGATATAGCAGGAAAATCAAATCTGGATGACGATCACCTTCAGAAATCAGCATGCAGATGATTACCGATAATCTCCACTCATCATTTTTGCAGAGGGGTGAACATCATATAAAAATAATTCACCATT
>CAYMXZ010000009.1:0-34113 GCA_964394475.1 uncultured Caldithrix sp.
GCCATCAGGTCATCTGGAATGGTCAGGATGATCATGGTCATTCAGTCGCATCGGGAGTATATGTCTATCGTATCCAGGCCGGTGATTTTGTGCAGTCCAGGAAAATGCTGTTCATGAAATAAATTGTATTATAGGAATAATTGATAAAATGATCAGCAAAAACTTAAAATCACACTTTTTCTCAGAATTCTTTCAAAGAAATCATCTGCCTGAAATTTCGAGGAAAGTGAAGAACAACAAATTTCGTTAGTGGGGAATTTTTCTATCGTTTGATAAAATAAATTTTTTGAATTATTTGATCTATGAAACTCTTCAAATTTCCAGATTTTTCAAATGTTGATAAAATTTTCCCAGGGGAAATCCCACCACATTGAAATAACAACCTTCTATCTTTTTAATGAACACAGAGGCAAATCCCTGGATGCCATAGGCACCGGCTTTATCGAAAGGTTCATCCGAATTTAAATACATTTTGATTTCTGCCTCTGATACTGGATAAAAGGTAACGCGGGTGATTTCATGATCAACAATCTTTTCTTCGTTTGTTAGCAAACAGAACGCCGTTATTACCTCATGAGTTTGATTGCTCAGTTCCCGCAACATGCTTTCCGCTTGATGATGACTACCAGGCTTCTGGAAAATTCTGTCCTTCAGGGTAACAATAGTATCTGCAGAAATGATTAAATCATAATCCAGCTGACGTGCCACCCATTCCGCTTTTTCAGTGGCATTGTAGCGCACATACTCCAGCGGTGAAAAATGTGGCTGTACTTTTTCTTCCACCTGAGGCGGGTAAATCTCAAAATCCAATCCCACAGAACGCAATAGCTCAATCCTGCGCGGAGACTGACTGGCAAGAATTATTCGCCTTTCTTCCAGGTTACAGAGCAAAGAGATAAATTTCATGAAAAGCTACCTCCAGGATTTCACTGAGCAGAATTAAAAAAAATACCTTACAATAGCAGACGGGTTGATGGTATAATGGTCTAACGGTATAACGGTATAACGGTATAACGGTATACGGTATAACGGTCTAACAGTCTAACGCTATGGCGGTATAACGGTGTAACGGTCTAATAGTTTAATATCCATTTTTACGTTCTCTCCCTTATCCTACATAAATCGCCAGCAGGCCAATCGGCATATCGGCTTTCAGCAAGGTACTGATTCTTCCCAGGTTGTCGGGTGACTTATCTTTCCAGATGCTAATGATAGAATAAATTAAAACCGGAAGGATTCCCAGAATAATCACCAGCAGATAGTTCAAATTATACCACTGAATTAGATAGGGGATAGGCAAAAGCAACATTAACACAATAAAGTTTATGGTGGTTAATCGTAAGGCGGCTTTACTTCCATGAACCAGTGGAAAGGTGCGGGCATGGCCGGCTGCATCACCCTCCATATCCTGTATATCTTTAATAATTTCCCGCCCGAAATGATAAAAGAATGAAAAGATAGCCGGAACAACAGTTTGTTTAATCCGATTCACCGCTACACCCCCGTAAATGAAGGCCAGGCTGGTGGAAAAGCTGACCACCAGGTTTCCGATCAACGGCAGGCGTTTGAATTTATAAGAATAAAAAATAATGAGCGATGATGTGGCCAGGGCGATGACGAAAGCCGTCATATTGATAAAGAATCCCAGAAGAATTCCCACCATAAACTCAACCTGCGCCAAACGCAATGCGAAGGGGGGATCAAGTTGACCACTGATCAATGGTCGTTTCGGACGATTGATTCGATCGATATCCAGATCAAAATAATCGTTGATGGTATTAGAAGCCGCCATGATGATACCGCCGGAAAAGCAGGCCAATAATACCTTATAGAGCGGAGAAAGCGTGCCGGTAATAAAAGCTGCCACAAAAATGGAAAGCATGCTAATTAGAACATTTACCGGACGACTGATGGCTATCGATCCGGCCAGAATATTTTTTTTCATTTTACGCGGGCATTTTTTCCTGAATGACTCTCAATTCACCCGAAGGCATCAATTCATAGATGGACGAGCAGTTTTCACATGTTGCCTGTAATTTTTTGGGACTACTAACGGGCAGCGATAGCCGAATCCCGCAATGACACATCCACCCCACCAGACGAGCCGGAACACCTACCATCAGGGCATAGGGCGGTACGTCTTTAACCACCACCGCCCCCGCTCCAATAAAACAAAACTGTCCCAGCGTAATTCCGCACACAATCGTGGCATTGGCACCAATGGACGCCCCACGCTTAACAAAAGTGTCTTTGTACTCATGCTTGCGAATGATATGACTGCGGGGATTTACCACATTGGTGAAGACCATCGATGGTCCACAAAAAACATCATCCTCCAGATACACATTATCATAGATGGACACATTATTCTGAACTTTCACATTGTTACCGATCACCACCCGCGAACCGATAAATACATTCTGCCCAAAAGAACATCGTTCGCCAATTTTGGCACCGGACATCACGTGACAGAAATGCCAGATTTTCGTTCCTTTCCCAATCGTTACCGGCTCATCAATCACACTGCTGGGATGTACAAAATATTCTTTATTCGCCATAGCTTTTTCCAATTTTTGCAAAATATAATCCGAGAATCGCTTTTTCACCAACGAATTTATACTATTCTAAAAAAGTACAATCGAAAAAATTAAGAAATGATAATAAATTGAGTATGGTTTTCAGACAAGAGGTGCTTCACCATACTGAATCCTCAACTTACTTATTTTACATTCTCCTGCGAAGCTTAAATGAGTCGATCCATTTTATTAGTATAAGGCTTAGAAGGTTATCAATGACAGTAAGGAGCATCACTCATACACCCGGTGATAACAAGATGATAAATATTTTATTAAATCAAGTAAAATCAAAACTGCTTTTCTGGCCTGGAGATCATCATGGGAGTGAAAAGAATAATTCTCCTTTCAGGTTGAATATAAGTATGAAGTGTCAGATGATTTTCGATATACACTTCATAACTAACCGCAAAAATGCGCTTGCTCTTGAAAACACAGATGGTTAAAATTGGTAAAAAAATAACTTAAAAATGAACACTTGTGCCTACCAGCATTTAAGCTTTAACACCGGGAGCTTGTGCGAAAATGAGCCGTTCAGTTAACTATACCCGGATGTATTTTCGTCGTCCGGTGTGGACGGCTGAAAATCAACGCTTCTGGGCCATTTTAGCCATTGTGAGTTTGCTGTTAATGAATCTGGTCTTCCTCAGCATGCGATGGTCAGCGAGAATCTCCCCGGAACAGATCAATAAATTAATCAAGATCAGATACATTTCCTTTCTTTCACAATCTACCTTTCCCATAAAATACGCTTTGCCAAAGCTGGAAAAAGTTGAACCATCTACTTTACTGGACAAATCTATCCCCATCGGTATGGCGAGCGAATCACCTCAAGGTTCTGGAATAACCAGCGGGAAAGCTGATTCTGCTGCAAGTCAATCTGCATCCGGGTTTGGGAATGATTTGATTTATGCTTATGGAATGGGAGTGATCACCTCAGCTGTGGAGAATGTTCCCGGTTATCCCGAAATAAATTATCGTTCTTCACGCTCTGCCAAACCACTCACGCTGCAAAATGAAATTCAAGTTTTTAAAAGTCATGGCGAGCAGATTCAGATCCCCTTGCCGGAGGCTTTTCATTTTGCTTCTGAGAACGGAAGACGCGATCCGCAGGAAACCTCCGCGGTAATGGAAATGAACGAAATTGATGTTCAATACTGTTTTGAGCGAGTGTATCGCTTTGATCCTACTTTTAAAGGATATGTATTACTGCGTTTTACCATTCATCCGGAAGGATATGTTATCCCTGCCAGCATAAAGTTCCTCAAAACTGATATCAGGGATCCGCGAGTTCTGGATTGCATTCGAAAACAGATCCAGCGCTGGAGAAACTTTACCCCAATGGCCTATGAGGATGGGAATTTTACGGTGACCAGGAAGTATGTGTTTTAGGGGGAAAGCCAGGAAATGAGGGAGGATAAAAAGGGAAAAGGGTATAACGGAATAACGGAATAACGGTATAACGATATAACGATATGACGCTATAACGGTATACCGTAGGATAGACTCTGATATAAACAAAGAGTGAAGAAAATGAAGTATCACGACGAAGATTGTCTTTTCACGAATCGAATAAAGCAATTCAGAACAATTTTTGCTACTTCTATTAATTTTAATCCCTTCTCATATTGGACGGTGGTAATATAATTTAAATCCATGCAACTCATGAGATGATCTTTGAGTTCGTAGAGCGAGGCCCTCGATATTCGATAAAATTTTATTCCTTCCTTATAATAGTACCTTCCATAACCTTCTGCAATATTAGAAGTTATACTGATTGCCGCTTTGCGAATCTGGATATCTAAATTATATCTTTCTTTTTTGGGTAACCGGGGAAGTATTTCATTATAAAAATACAATTTTACGTCGCGACACCTTTTCCAGGAATCCAGAGAACTAAAATCCTTCAAATAATTGTATTCGTTATGATTTTCTACCGGGAATGATGGGCGGCTATTGTCATTTTTCATCATGCTCTCTCCCTTCTCCTGAGGTTGGAAATTGATGTATTAATGACAGTCGGATATCACGGTATAACGATATCGCGGTATAACGTTATAACGGTATAACGGTATAACGGTATAACGATACAACAGTCTAACAGTTTCTTCAATTTCAATTTCTCTTTCTACTCAAAATCCAGAATCTCCTGATAAAGCCGCTCGACAATCAGATCGGATGGAATTTTTCCCACCACCTCTCCTCTTCGGATGAGCAGGGCGTCATTTTTGCCACAGGCGACACCCAGATCCGCCTCTCGCGCTTCTCCTGGACCATTCACAGCACAGCCCATTACCGCCACGGTCAAATCTTTTTCAATGAGGCGAACCCGTTGTTCTAATTCCTGTACAATTTTGGTTAATTCCGGGGTATCCAATCGCCCACAGGTAGGACAACTAACCAGGGTAATTCCGCCTTTGCGCAATCCCAGAGATTTCAGAATCTCTTTCGCGGCGCGAACTTCTTCCTGCGGTTCCCCGGTCAAAGACACTCTAATCGTATCGCCAATGCCTTCTGCCAGTAGAGTGCCGATTCCGATGGCAGAGCGAATAGTGCCGCTCCACACCGGCCCGGCTTCAGTTACACCCAGATGTAAAGGGTAATCTACCACCGTGGCTAAGCGGCGATAGGCTTCAATCATCATCATCACGTTTGATGACTTCAACGAAATCACCAGATCATAAAAACGAAAATCCTCACAGATTTTGATATGGGACAGGGCACTTTCCACCAGCGCCGCCGCCGTGGGATGTCCATAGCGTTTGAGGAGAGCCGGTTCCAGTGAACCAGAATTCACTCCGATGCGAATGGGAATATGGCGTTCACGACAGGCCGCTAAAATCATCTCCACTCGTTTTCGCTCGCCGATATTGCCGGGATTGAACCGTATTTTATGCGCACCGCTTTCAATGGCCTGTAAAGCCAGACGGTAATTAAAGTGTATGTCAGCCACGACCGGAATTGATACCTGTGAAATAATTTCCTTTAACGCCACAGCCGCTTTTTCATCCGGAATCGCACAGCGAATGATATCACATCCCGCCACCGTCAATTGACGGATCTGCTCCACAGTGGCATCAATATCTTCGGTTTTGGTTTTGGTCATGCTTTGAATGGAAATAGGTGCCCCATCCCCGATCTGGATGTTCCCTACTTTTACCGCCCGACTCCTGGTGCGCTGGTAATTTATTTTTTCCATTTTTTATCTTTCAATTAACAGCAATATAGTGATAAAGGACAACAGACGGCAAATCTGATCAAAATTTTTTAATCAAGAGTAGATGGCAACTCCATCGAGATTATTTTTCAACGATCGTGACTTTACTTACTCTGAAAGGTTCGCTTGTAAGCAAAATCATTTTTGTTCTTAACAAATGAGGCTTGCCGCAAAAGCCATCAAAATAACAGGTTGAGAAGAGAAAAATAAGGTTGCTTGATTTGGTGTTTCTCTCATTTGCCACAGAGATTAAAAGGAGATAAACAAAGTTGTAGGATAAAATAAAAACCTTTTCCTTTTATGGCCGTCTTAGTCGCACAACTATAAATAAAAACGAGCGACTTTTTTAGAAAATGAATCAACAAAAAATGAATTTTCAAATAAAATTTCCGGATAAGATGGTTACACAACCGTTTCTTTATTGAAAATACTCAAGGTTTAATATAGGTGCGATCTCTTTAACTCTAAGGGTCCACACTATGGAAAAAACCTTATCCTGGAAATACATGCAATAGAATATTAGATATCATTTTGCCGCCTGCAAGACTCCCCTTTCATTCGGGTAAAATAAATCGACAGGCATATTGGCGCTCTGAGACTCTGGCTGAAAATACGTCATTTTTTTGCAGTTACCGCCAGAAAGATGTCGGTAAAGAAACGTATTTTAACAGGAGTGAATCAAATTAAAAAAATGATTGCATTTTTAAATTAGATTAGCTATTATATCGGAAAACGATATATCGGAATACGATAGTTATGTCAAAACCAACTGCTCAAAACATATCACGGCTGAGTCAGGCGTTTATCCCCATCATGCATATTTTTCATAATCTGGCCGGCGAGGTGGTGAAACTCACCGATTTTTCTCTGGCTCAATATCGGGTGGTGATGCTGGTTTACCGCCACGGCTCTATGTCCATTAATGAATTAAAGAATTCCTTGAACATTGCCCAGAGTACTGCCAGCGAAATGATTGACCGACTGGTACAACAGAACATTCTGCAAAAGAAGGTCGATCCGGCCGATCGAAGACTTACTCTATTTGCTTTAACGCCAACTGCCCGTCGCAAGATTGAACGTCATTTTTCTTCCATCCACAATATCTATGATAAGATACTAAGTCCCCTGAACAGCGCTGAACAAAAAAAACTGCTGGAATCGTTCGAAACCATTCTGGCGCTGTTACAAAAGGAGGAAAAGTTTCAGAAATTTCAATTGAAAAAAAAGTAAACAAAGATCAATGTATGAAGAACAGAAATTATCATATCCCTGTATTATTTCTCGAGGCCATCCTGTTAAATTTATTGATTTCTTTCGGGCTATCGGTGTCGGCAGAAGTGCCTCTCACTCTCAAAGACTGTCTGAATTTAGCGTTGCAAAACAGCCGCTCAACTAAAATTGCCGATTTATCCATTGAAGCAGCACGGGAAAAAGTAGCCGAAGTCAATACGCAACGATTACCCTCACTATCACTGCTGGGAACGTACACCCACGTTGGCAAAGTGACTTCCTTTACGATTCCGATGGGTACCACGCCGCGGACTTTTCAGTTTGGTACGCCTAACCGGACAAATCTTGACGCTCGTATTCAGTGGCCTCTGTACACAGGCGGACGTCTCAGCGCCTCCATGGAAATTTCAAAATTGGGTGAGGATTTATCCATAAACCAGCGCCGAGCGGCGGCAGCTCAAACGATCTATCAGGTTTTACAGGCCTATTACAGTGTGCTATTGAATGAAAAAATTATCCAGCTGCAAAGTGAGAATTTACAACGTGAGGAAAATCTATGGCAGATCACCCAGCGACGCTACGCGGCAGGTGGCATACCTAAACTGGAAGTGCTGCGGGCGGAGGTTCAGGTGAAAAATGATGCGGCTATTCTGGAAGAAACCCGCGGTAACCTGAAAAAAAGTGAGTTGTTCCTCAGAAAAACGCTGGGAAATCCCGCTTATGAATTCCGGATTATGGGAGAGCTTCAATATGTTCCAGTCTCCATCGTCCTGGATAATCTTATCCAGAGAGCTCTAAAAGTACGAACCGATTATCAAAGTATCCAATTACAGCAAAACCTTTCACAGCAGCAACTGAAATTGGCCAGCAGTTCCAATAAACCCAATCTCTCATTTTTTTCAGGTTGTAATGTGCAGAATGGCTTTGATCCGACCGATCCGGAACGATTTGTTTCCAACTGGAATGCCGGTGTGCAGTTGAGCATCCCCCTCTTCGACGGGTTTGCAACTCGCTATAAACGGAACCAGGCCATCATTGACATTCAGAAAACAAATTTACAGAAAGAAGAACTACGGGATGCCATCACCTTGCAGATTGAGCAGGCAGTGACCACGCTGAATCAAGCGGCTCTGAAAATCGAATCACAGGAAAAAAATATTGAATTGGCCAGAGAAGCCTTACGGGTGACTACTGAACAGTTTGAACAGGGAATCGTTTCGTCCCTGGATGTGTTGGACGCTCAGCAGACGCTGGCTCGCAGTGAAATGATGTATGTTCAGGCACTTTTCAACCATATCATGGCCAAAATTGAAATATCGCGAGCTATTGAGGATTTCTCCTGGTTTGAACCAGATCTTCTTTCCTCAACACCCATAAATGAGTAAACCTTCTTAAAAATGGAAACCTGAAATATGTTAAATGCAAGGAAAACATTCATGTCGATGCAAAAATTAGTAATTCTCAGTCTATGCTTCTTTATTCTCTCCTGCCAGAATCAAAAAAGTACAGAAAAAAGTGAACAGACCACAGGCCGCAGCGCGGTGCCGGTGACGGTCGTGCGAGTTCAGGCGGATGAGATCGCCGAGCAAATCAGAATAACAGGAGATATTCATCCTTACTATCAGGTGGATATTTTTTCCAAAGTAAGTGGAATCATACAAAAAGAATATATAGAAATCGGTCAATCTGTAAGAAAAGGTATGGTATTGGCAGAGGTGCAACAGGATATTCCGGGAATGGAGTTCAGTCCAGTAAAAATTGAAGCCACCCAGGATGGTATGGTCAGTCAGGACCTGATTGATGAAGGGGCGCGCATCACCCCCCAGCAGAAATTATATAGCATTCAAAATATCGAAAAGGTTTATATGGTGGGGCGAGTGCTGGAAACAATGATGAGCCATTTAAAAATAGGCCAGATGATTTCTGTAAAAGTTGATGCACTACCCCGGGAAAATTTCAATGGTAAAATTGTTGAAATCTCTCCCGTTGTGGATCAACTTACTCGCATGGGTGAAGTAAAAATTTTGATCCAGAATTCAGGACAGCGGTTAAAACCTGGCATGTTTGCTCGGGCTGAAATGAAAATAAATCCACATAACGGTTTATTGATACCCATTGATGCCATTGTCCGCCGCGGAGCCAATCAGTATATTTTTAAAGTTGAAGAGGGAATTGCTCACCAAATAAAAATTGAAACCGGGACCATCGTTGGGAACCAGATTGAGGTCCACAACCAGCTCCAGGCAGGTGATCAAATTGTGGTATTGGGACAGAATCTGTTAAGCGACTTAGCAGCGGTCAAAATAGTTGAGGAAATCCTGCCATGAAAACAGCCGAACTCAGCATTAGAAATCCGGTTGGCACTATTTTGATTATTTTAACAGTAGTGGTGCTGGGATTTTTTTCTATTCCCCGCATCCCGGTATCATTCTGGCCTGAATTCGTTGCCCCTACCCTTATTGTCATGGTTCCTTATCCTGGAATTGGGCCAGAGGAAATTGAAGATCAGATTGCCAAACCATTAGAAGAAAATCTGAGCACTATCGACGGAGTGGATGAAATCGAGACCACCTGTATGGAAGGGATGTGTCAGGTGATTGTTCGCTTTGAGTGGGGAATCGATTTTGATCAGGCAAAACTAAATGTGCAGGAACAAACCAACAAGGCTCGCAGTCAGTTCCCGCGAGAAATTCTGGAACCACGCATTCTGCAGGTGCAGGATTTTATTCCTCCAGGGATTGAAATTGGTTTCACTTCAGATAAAAAAGATTTGTCAGAGATTCGCGATTTTGTGGAAAGCAAAATCAAGAATCGGTTTCTTCGATTGCCCAATGTTGCCACCGTCCAGATTGGCGGTGGATTAGAAAAATATGTTGCAATCTGGATCGATAAAGATCGCCTTGCGGCTTATGGACTGAGTTTGGCTCAAATTAATAATGCCCTCAGCGCCGATAATGTCAACATCTCGGCTGGTAAATTAACCACGCTCTGGAAAAATAATTTCCTCCGCCTTCAGGGCAAATATCAAGAACTGTCCGAGATTGAAAACGTGATTGTCGCTTCAAAAGGAGGCACCCCGGTCTATCTGAAGGATGTGGGACGCGTTTCTTTTGAAGATAAAGATCCTGAATCTATCACCCGACTAAATGGAAAAGAAATCGTCAGTGTATCCATTCGTGAAAAAAGCGGCGGGAATACAGTAGCGATGGTTAAAGAAGTAAAAGCGGAACTGGAATCCATCATCCCGATTTTGCCAGATGATGTTCAGATGAGCATCATTCGTGATCAGGCTGAATTCATTCAATTATCTTTAAACAACGTCATAAAAAATGCCACCATTGGAGCTATCCTGGCCGCATTCATTATCCTTTTATTTCTTGGAAATGTCCGCAACACCCTCATCATCGTACTTTCCATTCCAGTTTCGGTTATTGGAACCTTCATCTTAATCAATGCCTTCAATTTATCGATAAATACTATCTCCCTGGGCGGGCTGGCGCTGGGAGTGGGGATGATTGTCGATGCTTCTATTGTTGTTCTGGAAAATATTTTTCGTCATTTGCGCGAAAACTCTGCCCAAAACCGATTAACCGCTGTAGTCGAAGCCACTCGGGAAGTCGGATTAGCCGTTACCTCTTCCACACTTACTTCTATTGTGGTATTTTTACCTCTGGCTTTTTTGACAGGCTTATTTGCCGTCCTGTTAGGAGAACTGGCGCTCACTGTGGTATTCTCGCTCACCCTTTCGGTAATAGTCGCTTTGACCATTGTTCCTCTCCTCAGCTACAAACTCATGCGCACCGAACTGCGCTTAAAAGGATTGGCCATTATAGCGATAGCCTGGCAAAACCTTTTTCAAAAGTTGGTATCTTTTTATCGGAAAGTCATCAGCTGGTGCTTACTGCACCGTATTTTTACTGTGATGCTGGCTACCCTCATACTTATTTTATCGGTTGTTTTCATTCTACCACTATTAGAGGTTGAGCTTTTGCCAGCTATTAACCAGGGTGAATTTCGGCTGGAGTTGACCTTACCAGAAGGAACCCGTCTTGAGATCACCGATGAACTCACCCGGCAGATTGAGAACAAATTAGCCAGTCGCCCGGATTTAGCCCAGATTTATTCGCAGGTAGGTGTTTTTTCGGCGCGTGGTGAATTGAAATCTAACTTTGCTACCCTGACGATTAATCTGAAACCTGAAAAAATTCGCGAAACCGCTGCAGTGATGGAAGAATTACGTCAGGAGTTTTCTTATCTTCCAGGTGCCAAGGTGGTGATTCGCCAGACCGATGTGACGGAGGGAATGCGCCGTGAGCCAATTAATGTAAGGATTTTCGGAGATGATCTGGCCGTTCTGGAAGAGATTGGTCAACGCTTGATACCGGAAATCGAAAAAATAGAAGGCGTGGTAAATCTGAACAGCACTCTGCAGGAGGGATTATCCGAATTCAGGATTCATATTGATCGCACCAAAGCCAATGATTTGGGACTGAATTTCCGGCAGGTGGCGCAGACCGTACGCTCCGCTGTATTAGGTAATAGTGACACCCGGCTGAGCACTCACGGTAAAGAGTATGATATCACCGTAAAATTAGATCACAACCAGTTGCAGAATCTGAATGATTTATTGGATTTGCCATTGTTGAATAATCGGGGAGCGGTCATTCCGCTGCGAGCAGTGGCTGAAATCAGCATTCAGAAAAGTCCCAGCGAAATCAAGCGGCTGGATCAGCAAAGAATGCTGGAAATCAAAGCCGATGTGGCTGGCCGATCTCAGCGAAAGGTAACTACAGAAGTCAAAAATGCGGTAGGACAAATCAATCTGCCTCCTGATTATTATCTTGGTTTTGGCGGACAGTCTCGTTCGATCAGCGACTCCTTCCGCAGTTTGCTGATGGCTTTGGTTATTGCCATATTCCTGGTCTATGTGGTGATGGGAGCCCAGTTTAATTCTTTTATTCATCCTTTTACCATTGCGTTTACCATTCCATTGGCAGTGATCGGCGTTTTACTCGGGCTACTGATTTTTGGCGCCAGTTTAAGCATGAATGCCTTATTGGGTATGATTCTCCTGGTAGGGATAGTTGTCAATAATGGAATTATCTTAATCGATTATATCAACCAGCTACGAAGCAGAGGAATGCAAAAGAACGAAGCAATTATCGAAGCCGGTGCCACTCGCCTGCGACCCATCTTTATCACTTCCCTCACCACTATTTTCGGAATGTTACCCATTGCCCTGGGACTGGGGAAAGGCGGTGAAGCCCTCCAACCGTTAGGAGCGGTGGTAGCCGGCGGACTGGCTACCTCAAGTTTTATGACTTTACTGATTATTCCCTGCGTGTATTCGTTACTGGACCAGCTGAGAAAAAATAAATAAACCTCCCGAAATTGCTCGTATCTCAGGAGGTTTGAATTCAGCTATTTCAATAAAATCATTTTCATCATCCTGGTATAGTCACCTGCTTCAAAGCGATAGATATAAATTCCACTGGCTACCATCGTTCCTGAATTATTTGTCCCATTCCATACCACCTGATGCCGACCAGCTTTCATCATACCTTGCAGTAAGGTTCGTACTTCCTGCCCCAGCAAGTTATAAATCACCAGTTTCACCTCACTGCTTTTGGGCAGTTCATAATTGATGGTGGTTACAGGATTGAACGGATTGGGATAATTCTGATGAACGGCAAACACACTGGGCAGTGTCAATTCCTCTTTCACTCCTGTAACAGCTTCACCAACTCCCGTCATATAAATTCGCAACGTATCCCGCTGCGGATCATTACTGATGATCCATAACCAACCGCTTCGAACACCTGTCTGCGTCGGTCGGAAGGAAATAGTGACCTGTTGACTCTCACCAAAGGCCAGTGAAAAAGAATGAAGCTCACTAAAAAATTCGCTACTGGTAGAGATAATTTCGGTTACCTGCAGAGTATCCAGACCGGAGTTGCTGATCAATACACTCAAAACAGACGTGCTATCGACAAATGTGCTATCAAAAACCAGAGAATCCACCGAGGCAGCAATAACCGGGGAAGGGAGTCCAAGATATACATCATCCACAAACCAATCATCATTAGGGGTAAACATACTGGGAGAACCGATACTGCGTATCCGCACCTGAAATTGGCTGTGAAAATAATGTCCCCCACCATTTGGAGCAGAAGCCAGATCGATGATCTCCCGTTGAAAAGGCTGTACAGTGGTACCAGGATATCCCTTCACCTTCACCCAGTTTCCTGAATCATTTTTAAAATAAACCAATAAACTATCGCCTGGCTCAGGAGCATTCCCCTGCCCCATCGGTTGATAATAATAGGAAAACACCAGGCCACTATTTTGAAAAGAAGACAAATCTACCGGATACAGTTCAATCTTATCACCACCGTCCGGTTTTCCATTGAGATTCAGAGCATATAGACCGGTGGGTGGATTGAGAGCGCGATCATTGATATCTGCATCATCATTGGACCAGATGGTAGAATCTGGTAATCCACTGGTATCGAATAGATCAACGATAGGGGCATTCAGCGGAGTGATAACAGCAAGCGAGGGAGCGCTTTGATTTTGTGGTATTTCATTATCAAAAACAGTCAGGTGCCAGCGGGAGAAGCCTGGACCCGGCGCGTCGATAAATGCGGAATCTAACCGGGCCGTATCTGAACTACTCCGGGTGAAAGTTGCAAATAAATTATCGTTGCGATACAAATAGATGCCAGCCAGATCATCCAGTGGAGTACCATCGATATTGGTTCGTGGATTGTGCCAGGTGAATTTTATCTGCTGGGTGAGATTGGCAATAGCTACATTCTGTGGCGGTTGCGGAATAGGTGATCCCCCGGCAATCCAGGAAGTCTGCAGCGGTGGACTCTCCATACCATTGCTGTAGAGCTTCGCAAAAATTGTATAATGATACAATTGACCATCAAGTAAACCACTATCGACATAATTTTCTAAACCGCCTGGCAGACTATCAATCAAGGTTCCATCCCGTAACAGGCGAAGGTAAAAATCAGTGGGCAGTAAGGTATCTCCATTGGCCAGATATCGCGGATCTTCCCAGGTCAGGTGAATGGAAGTTGGTGTGTGATAATCGCTGTAGGCGGTGAAATTTGAGGGTGCGGTGGGACCAATCAGCGGAATGGTGACCTGATATCCGCGGAGAGTAAACCAGTGTTCAATAGGCACCAGATTAGCACCACCATGTAAAGCTACATCGGCTTCCACAAAGGCCTGCGCGGCATCTTGTTGATTGGATGAGGAGTTCAGCATGGATAAGCCTTCCAAAAAATTCTCATCACAGGCTCGCCGTCCAATATCGTCCCAGATTTGCATTAGCGTAGAAGCCCAGATCTGGCCATCGGTGTGGATGACACCGGTTAATCCTGCCGGGTAAGTCGCCGTATAGTTGGTTATTCTGCCTGCCCAGAATTCATTATGCCCGTCCCAGTGGAACACCCAATTATATTGCGGATGAGAGGGCAGCCAAAATCCCCGGCTGCGATTATAGGAAGCGGCCCAGTAATCCCCGCACCCCTCACTTAGTCCGGTAACCTGCGATAGATTGCCATTAGTAATCCAATCGTGTATACCATGTCCTAACTCATGCAGTAATACATCCGAATCCTCCGCATCATCCACTCCTCCTTCTCCCCAGGCAATTTGCCCGGTGGAAGGAATATAATGGGAATTGTCTTCTCCATTAAGGCCATGGGGATCCACCTGCACGCCGGTCGTATATTGAAACGGCATCAGATTAAAATTAAGAGTATCATTGATATAACGCATAGATTTATCGATGTGGTAATAGACGTTCACTGCTTCGAAGGCATCCGGGGAGCGGGTAAAGTTCCAGACGCTATCGGATCGAATGAATAATCCTTTATAGGGTTGTTCAAAATCCCTGATAAAGGCAAAAGGTCCTTCCAGATGATACTGGTTGTTATAGAATTCGATATCCAGTAAATCGCGCCACACAATCTGGGCTACCAGTGAGTCGGTGTCATTGTCACCATTATCTCCGAACTGGCCGCCAGCCTGATACAGCGCCGTGGCACGGGTCAACGGATCCGGATCAAACACCCGACCTCTGCCAGTGGTTGGACTATAAACGGCGCGATCCTGAACTCTGATGATCTCACCGCTCATGGCATCAACTAATATTTCCCAATCGCCAATCAGATATTCCGCCGGCACCAGAGTAATTTTGTGAACCAGTCGAGTCGTTCCTTTATGATAATAAACGACAGTCTCCTGGTTCTCATAATTCAACCGTCCTTTCAGCTGCAAATAATTGCGGGCGATTGCATCCGCTTGCGAAAAAGAAATGGCAGGGGTTGAATGGTCAAGCCGTGCCAGCGGTTTATAGCTATTCATCACAAAAGTAATCTGATGCTGACGATTGATATTCACCACCAGATTCCCCTGATACACGGGATAGTCCTTAATGAATTGCTGAAAGCGCACATGATAGCCACCAGGAGTTTCCCGCAGAGAAGCAAACCGGAGGTCACTGAGATCTTTTTTTATTTTTAATTGATCCGCATTCTCTTTTAAATAGCGCCTGGCCATATTCTCCGGTGTATCGGGTAGAACCGTATAATTCACCCGATACAATGCCAGAGGTGCTCCCGTTTCTTTACTTATCCGCATATTCAGTCCCTGAATATAAGCCTCCTGTTCATCGGGAATAATTTCCAGATGCGTATGAGGAGCTGGCTTCTGGGCTAATAAAAATATGGGTGCCAGACATAGCACCATCATACTGATCACAGACCAATTCCGGATCTTCATGATTTTCCTCTCTTTTGATCATCGATAAAAAATTTAACCAAGATAACGAAAAGCACTGTTGATGTCAATAGCTTGAATAGGCACATTTAACTTTTGAATTGCTTCATATTAAATGTAACCGTGGCCATTTTAAAAAAGGATCGTTACCAATCATCATTTTTAACCTTGCTATCTGGGTAATATAAATGGCAATTCAACTAACTTTCATCATAAAGTAATTTCATCCTGTAAAATAAGAAAGAGATATTCAAGATTGATTTTCTATTGATTCCTTCTGTTGAATGTGAGATTCTCAACGTTCTTGCCCGGCCTCAGTGACGAACGGTATTGATTCACAAAAAAATAATACTTACCAGTCATAAACAATTTTTATTTAATCCTCATCGCCGGATAAGTGCCTATCATCATTTACCAGGGTGTACACTTCGATAAGTAGAAATGAATTGTTAATTAAAATTTCCTTTGGCTTCCCACCGTGCTGTTCTTATTTTTGACACCGTTTTCTTAAACAGGAAAGAATGAAATGATTCTAAGGAAATGATTCTAAGGAGATAAGTATGGTAAAACATCATGTCAAGGATATAAAACTAGCGGTAGAGGGAAAACGTCGCATTGAGTGGGCGGATAATGATATGCCGGTGCTGGCGGCGATTCGCAGACGCTTTGCCCGGGAAAAACCATTGAAAGGGAAAAAAATGAGTGCCTGTCTGCATGTAACCGCCGAGACCGCTAACTTAGCTCGCACGTTAAAGGCCGGTGGGGCAGACCTGGTGCTGGTGGCTTCTAATCCCCTGAGCACTCAGGATGATGTAGCCGCTTCCCTGGTGGCTGATTATGGCATTTCGGTATTTGCCATCAAAGGAGAAGATCATAAAACTTACTATGAACATATTCATGCCGCTCTGCAGCACAATCCGGTTGTTACCATGGATGACGGAGCGGATCTGGTTTCCACCCTTCATCAGGAATATCCCGGAAAATGTAAACAGATTTATGCTTCCATGGAAGAAACAACAACCGGGGTCATTCGTTTACGGGCCATGCATAACGATGGCGCTCTCAAGCTGCCGGTATTTGCCGTAAACGATGCTCTCACCAAATATTTGTTTGATAATCGCTATGGCACTGGTCAGTCGACGGTGGATGGTATCATTCGGGCGACTGATTTGCTGATCGCCGGCAAGAACATCGTGGTGGCTGGTTATGGTTGGTGTGGTAGAGGTTTTGCCATGCGTTGCAAAGGAATGGGCGCCAATGTGATCATTACCGAAGTGGATCCGATCAAAGCGCTGGAAGCTGCTATGGATGGATTCCGGGTGATGCCCATGCTTCAAGCAGCGGAGGAAGGCGATCTGTTTGTGACCATCACGGGTGACATCAATGTCTTGCGTAAGGAACATTTTCTGAAGATGAAAGATGGGGCAATGGTGGCCAACTCCGGGCATTTCAATGTGGAGATCGACATTCCAGCGCTGGAGAAATTGGCAGTGAAAAAAAGAGCACAGGTTCGCCGATATGTGGATGAATACACCCTGAAAAATGGCAAACGTATTTTCCTGTTGGCTGAAGGCCGCTTAATTAATCTGGCTGCCGCCGAAGGTCATCCCGCCAGCGTAATGGATATGAGTTTCGCTACCCAGGCACTGACCACCGAATATGCCCTGAAAGAAAAGAAAAAACCCGGCGTTTATATGGTCCCCAAGGAAATTGAAGATTATATCTCTCAATTGAAACTCAAAACCATGGGCATTGAAATTGATGAGTTGACTCCTGAGCAAAAGAAGTATTTGAGTTCCTGGGAAATGGGGACATGATTCCAGGAAAACAGGTAAAGAATTTTCCAGCCCTGTCAGGTTCTGACCGGGCTTTTATTTTTACACTCAGATCATCACGATTGACTGTTTGAGTATCTTTACAAAGACCGGTGCAGAAATAGTTTTTAATTTGTTCCAATGAATAACGTTAGCAAAAAAAATATTGACAACGAAAACGATATTCGGCTCGAGATAAAATCGCTAAACGAGAATGGAGAAGGAGTTGGATTCTACCGCAATTATAAATTGTCGGTCGAAAAAACCTTACCTGGTGAAGAGGTGATTGTCCGTTATCTCCCGCAACAACCTCGGAAAAACCGTATTCAATTACAAGCCATTGTAAAAAAATCTCCATTACGAATAGAGCCACCCTGCCCTTACTTCAGCGATTGCGGCGGCTGTCAGCTGCAGCATGTGGCCTATCCCACTCAACTGGAATTCAAAAAGCAATTTATCCAGCAATTGCTCAGTCAATACCCATCATTGAGAGAAATAATAGTAGATGATGTCGTGCCCATGCCGGGAGAAACCCATTTCCGGAATAAAACTCAGCTTCCATTTCAAAAAAGGGATCAGAAGGTATTTTATGGACTTTACCGAAAGGGTACTCATGAAATTATTCCCGTAGAGCATTGCCTGGTAGAAAGTCGCGATGCTAACCGGGTTCTCGAAATAGTTAAAGAGTGGGCAGAGCAATATCAGATACCAGTCTATGAAGAGACGACTCATTCTGGCTTATTACGTCATGTGGTGGTACGAAAGGGACAATTTACCCTTCAGATTATGGTGATAATCGTCTGTAGCCAGGTTGAGATTCCCCATCTAAAAGAGTTATTACAAATGCTCAAAAGTGGTATCACAAATTTAAAAAGCGTTATCGTGAACTACAATCCCGCCCGAACCAATCGGATTCTGGGTACATATAACCAGGTGTTATGGGGTGGAAGTTATATCGAGGAGAAATTAGGTCAGGTATATTTCAGAATTTATCCGAACACTTTCTTTCAAGCGAACCCAGTACAAATGCTACGTCTGGTTGATAAATTAACTAAAGAAATCAAATGGCAACCAACAGATAAAGTCCTGGAGATTTATTGTGGCGTGGGAACCATCGGTCTTTTGCTTCATCCTCATATTCAGCATTTGTTAGGATTAGATTCCAATGTCGAATCTATTCAGGCGGCCGGTCAGAATGCGGAACACAACCATCTTTCCAGAGCTGAATTCCAGGTCTGGGATGTAAACAGCGGATTGCCTTCCCCATTACCCGGCAATTTTCAACCCAATCTGATTATTGTCGATCCCCCGCGTAAAGGATTACCCCTGAAACTCCTGCAAGATATAACGACCTTACAGCCTGAAAAAATAATCTATATTTCCTGCAATCCCAGAACGCTGATTCAAAATCTGGTTGAGTTTCAGAAGTTGGGATATGGTACCCGGGAAATCTTCCCATTCGATATGTTTCCCTATACTGCACAAGTGGAGTGTTTGACGATACTTACCCGCCATAATAGAAAAACGGGATAAAGGATAAGGGCTAAGGGTAAACGATGAATGGTTAAAGGAAAAATATTATATTTCGTACTTTGTAGTTTGTATTTTGTATTTTCTAAAAACTCAACTTTAAACCCTTTATGGTATTGTGATAGTGCCGATGAAACTGTTAGCCATTTTTGCTCACCCGGATGATGAATCTTTTGGTCCGGCAGGAACCATTGCCCGCCATGCCTATAGTGGACATCAGGTAGGAATTGTCACCCTCACCCGCGGGGAAGCCGGATCATTAGGCATTTCCAGCCAATTATCCGCCGACGAATTAGCCCGTCGGAGAATAGGAGAGCTGCATTGTGCTGCCAGAACTCTGGGAGTCAAGTATCTGAAAATTTTTGATCTGCCCGATAAGAAACTAAGCGAGGTAGCGAACCACCACGGGATAAATCTCATTCAAAGCCAGATTGATTCTTTCAAGCCTGATGTCCTGCTCACTTTTCATGAACAGGGGATTTCGGGACATCCCGACCACCAGACGGTGAGTCGCTGGGTAATGGAGGCCGTGAGAAATTCACAGGAAAATATAAAGCTTCTTCTATATGGAATCCTGCCCGAACAGGCGGCACAAATTCCTCAACGAAAATTTTTCCCCATGCCGCCGTCGGAAGTCACTCATCAGATAAGTGTCAAAGATTATTTGAAATGCAAAATTGAGGCAATTCAATGCCATGTGACTCAGGAAGAATTATGGAAGGTCATGCCCCAACCTATGGAAAAATTTATCCATTTTGCCCAATGGGAGTATTTCAAACAGGTCTGGCCACCACCCGATCAAAAGGAAGTCCAGTACGAATTCGAATAATATTCACCATGCCCATTAAAAAAGGTATTCAGATTATACAAAATATCGTCTTCCTCATATATTGAAAATCGCCACTGGTCATTGAAATCTAATAAACATCTTGCTTTGACCATCAATTTGGTTTTATTTATTTCGTTTTCAATAAAAAGTTCACAGAATAAAGATAAAAGGAGAATTCAGTGAAACAGGTAATCAAAGGATTAGAACCCCGCTCAGTGTGGGAACATTTTTATGAAATCGCCCAGATTCCGCGATGTTCAAAATCGGAGGAAAAAATCCGCGATTATATCATCAGTGTTGCCAAAAAGAACAAGCTGAATTACAAAATAGATTCGGTTGGCAACATTGTGGTAAAAAAACCGGCCAGTAAAGGTCTGGAGAAAAAACCGGGTATTGTCTTTCAGGGTCATCTGGATATGGTGTGTGAAAAAAATAAAGATACGAAACATGATTTCACCAAAGATCCAATAAAATTGAAAAAAGAAGGCGATTGGATTAAAGCGGATGGAACCACCCTGGGATCGGATAATGGAATTGGAGTGGCGGCAGCATTAGCCTTGATGGAAAATAAAGTATTAAAACATGGTCCGCTGGAATTTTTATTTACCATAGATGAAGAGACCGGATTAACCGGGGCAATGGGGATCTCTCGTGATATGCTGGAAGGTCGAATGCTGTTAAACCTGGATTCAGAAGAAGATGGGGCGGTATATATTGGTTGTGCCGGTGGAAGAGACGCCGAGTTGTTTCTAAAAATTGCCAGCGAAAAGGTACCTGATGGTTTTAAAGCCGTCCAGGTGAAATTGGGAGGATTAATGGGTGGACACTCCGGTCTCAATATTCATGAAGGCCGCGGTAATGCCATCAAGTTATTAAATCGTTTTCTGTGGAAAGCCATGCCGCAAGTGAGTGGTCGCCTGGCCTCCTTTGAAGGTGGCAGTAAGCATAATGCCATTCCTCGCGAAGCCGAAGCGGTGGTTTTTTTACCGCCGGATAAAATATCTGCACTCAGAACAATGGTGAAAGAATATGATGCAATCTATAAAGAGGAATATAAATTAGTCGATCCAAAAGTATTTCTAACTATTAACGAATCGGGTTTCACAATACCGGATAAGATGTTTACCTCTGAGCTGCACAATCGGTTATTGAATCTGCTTTATATTATTCCCCACGGCGTTATCGCCATGAGTCATGCCATTCCTGGACTGGTGGAAACTTCTACTAATCTGGCCGTCGTCAGTCGAAAAAATGACCAAATCGCTATCCTTACCAGTCAGCGCAGCTCAATCGCATCGGAACTGCAGGAGATTCACGATATGGTGCTGGCCTGTGGCTATCAAACCGGAGCGGAAGTCCGCAGTGGTGGAGGGTATCCGGCCTGGAAACCCAATCCGGAGTCACCACTATTGAAAAGAGCGAAAAAAGTATATAAGAAACTATTCAAAAAAGAGCCGGAGGTCAAAGCTATTCACGCCGGACTGGAATGCGGAATAATTGGCGACAAATTTCCTGGGATGGATATGCTTTCTTTCGGACCTACTATCATGGGTGCCCATTCACCCGATGAAAAGGTGCAAATTTCCACTGTTGCAAAATTCTGGAAGTTTATAGAAGCGATGGTAAAGGATGTCGCAGCGTAGGCTGAGATTTCAAGTCTCTGCGAACCTCTGAAAGTAAAAACTACCTGGTTCAAATTGATCCAAAAAAAGGCGAAATAAAATTTCACCTTTTTTATAGTTAGTTTTATTGAAACTCAATTATTCAGAGGTTTTCTGTACTGGAAACCAGATTTCAATTTTAAGGCTCTCGGGTTCCGCTCCTAAATTCTCGTACCTTTCTACCGCAGGCCCGGCGGGTGAAAGATTCTTTTTTGCCATATATTCATCAAAAAGCCGATAGACTGCAGCACTGCCCGCCGGATCCCCAAAGTAATCATAAGACAATACATCCGGAACATCCCACTTGACCAGCATCAGCGGTTTAGCGACCGGAATGCTGTCTGGCACGACGGCTCCAATCCCCCATTCCAACTCTTCTGGTCTAACACGGGTAGGATCATTATAATAAAAACCCATAATAGGTTCCTTTATGACAATATTTTGTTTCTGAACTTCGTTAAAAAAGTTATTGATTACCTGCGCCTGATCACTATAAGGACCACGATGCACCAGAATAACATAATAAAAACCTGCTACTTTTTTCTGGATAACTTTCCCTGCTTTTTTATCCGATTGCTGGGAACAAACAAAAACTAAAATAGCCAAAAGGATAGAGATTGTTAATAATACCAAACGTTTCATAACTTAAAAATCCTTTCTTAGGGTTCTTAAGTTAGAGGCTGTTTATAGCGTTTCCAACCTAATTTTATATTTTTCTTCAACTCCATTGGTTTATATAAATACCTCCTCATAAATTTTAAACAATTTCATGTTTTTGGAGGGGACTATCTTGGTACTTGAATTCATTCGACGCTGAATTTATATTGAAAAGGTAAAACAAAGAAGGTTACCGATGAAAAGTAAAATTCTATTCATAATGAGTCTGCTGGGGGTTTTATCGGCGGATCTATGTGGGCAACAATTGCAATGTCAGATTCAGGTGGAGATGCCGCGTTTACAGCCCCGTGATCAGGAAGAGTTATCAGATCTCGGACAGAAGCTGACCGATTATTTAAATAACAATAACTGGAGCGAAACGAATAAGGATATTTTAATTATTAGCAATTTAAACTTAATTGTTCAGACCATTACTTACAGCGGATCGGAAAAAAGATATCTGGCTCAGTTTTTAATCAGTTCATCCAGCGGCGAAAATTTTTATGATCAGAATTGCGAATTCACCTATATTCCGGGTCAGGCCTTTGAATATTTCCGGACCTCTTTCGATCCGTTGCTGGATCTTATTGACTTTTATGCCTTTATGGTGATTGCCGGCGAGCTGGATACCTATGATCTTCTGGCCGGCACCAGTTTTTACAACAAAGCTCAGGATATAGCCAACCGGGGTCAACTGAGCAATTATGCCACCGGCTGGAAGAGCAGATTGGATGAGGTTATCTTGATCACCGATGCCGATCATATCCCTTTGCGGGAGGCAAAATATTATTATTATGCGGCACTATATTATGTCGAAAAAGAGAAAAATGCCGAGAATGCCCGGCAATACGCCAAAGGAGTGGTCGATCGTCTGCGAAATGTGGCCACCAGGCGCCCGAACAGCAAAGCCTTGAAACGTTTCTTTGATTCCCACTATCAGGAAATATGTACACTGTTCGAATATGACCTGAATCGCGACAATATAAATACCATGATTGATATTAATCCCACCCATAGCGATGTGTATCGCAAATGCGAGATAAGTAGCGTTCGTTAATTCTTAAAACCATTTTCTTACACGTGAAAGCGGATGGTGATAATATCCCCGTCCTGAACGATATAATCTTTCCCTTCCAGACGAAGTACGCCATGCTCACGGCAATGAGCAATGCTTCCATATTTTATGAAATCATTATAATTAACTACTTCGGCACGAATAAAACCTCGCTCCATATCGGTGTGAACTGTACCAGCGGCTTTCTGAGCGGTGGTGCCAGCCGGAATGTGCCAGGAACGACATTCATTTTCAGTAAAGGTAAAGAACGAAATTAATCCCAATAAACGGTAGGATTCATGGATAATTTTGTAAAAAGCGGGTTCCTTAATTTTCAGCTCCTCCAGAAATACCTGACGGTCCGCTTCGGCTAATTGAGAAATCTCCAATTCAATCTTGGCGCACAGCGCGGTTATTTTCATGTGCGGCCGAGACTGAAACTCAGATAGAACGGCTAAAATTTCATTCTCTTTCCCCAGCTGCGATTCTCCATAATTCACTACCACCAGCAGTGGTTTAGCCGAAAGAAACTGGAATCCCCGCAAACGTAACTGCTCGTCAGCTGTAAATTGGAACTCACGCAGGGGTCTCCCCTGCTCTAAAAACGTTTTACACTTTTGCAATAGCTCTTTTTCCCGGATATCCGCTTCAGACTTACTCTGTAGAATTTGCTTCTCCAATCGATCCAGGCGATTTTCGACGATTCCCAAATCGGATAATATGAATTCACTTTCCACCAGCTGCAGATCTCGCACGGGATCGATTGAGCCTTCCGGATGAGGAATGGCTTCGTTCTCAAAAGCCTGTAGCACCAGACAGAGCGCCTGTGTGGTTTTTAAAATCGCTAAAAACTGAGGATCAAATCCTTTACCTTTCATGAGATGAGATTCCAATCCCCCGACTTCAATGTATTCAATGGTGGCATTCACCTGCCTTTTAGGCTTAAGAATTTTAAATAAATTATCCAGACGTTCATCCGGAACATGCACCGTTCCACGATGAGCTTCGAACTTTCCGAGGACATGAGAAGTTTTCACCTCTAATCCGGTGAGAGTTGAAAATAAGGTAGTCTTTCCAGAGAATGGCAAACCGACAATGCCAATTTCCATGATTCTTTCTCCAGATTTAATTTTCTATCGATTGCTGAACCTAATTTAGGAATATTCTCTCAATTTTTCAATGAACAAGACGCGATCCTATTTTGACCACTGATGGTATGTTCCAGAGCGATTACCAGATAGTGGATAATCATCACGTTCCACTGAAGCAACCCTGGTGCTGAAATTTAATATTTTTATAATTATTTCCTTCGCTCCGAAAATGTTTTACCTGAGAAGTTGTTATATTCATGTCGTTGCGGGTGATATGTTAAATATTTTTTTGACACCTGACCCCGTCTAAGCCGGGCGGACCTTTCCCTGCACACAGGAGAAGGAAAGGGTTAACCTTCTTATTTCAGACCGGAGTACAAAAAGTTATAGATTGTCATTAAAAAATAAAAGAATAAAATTTTACTTTATTCACGCTATAATAAATACTGGTGAGTAGCAAAACGATAAGATTTGGAAAATTTATTATACTGTTAGTAAAGAAGTTAACGCATTTTTTTAGAGCGAAAGCACTTATCATAATTTTTTTAAAAAAATGAAATCTCACAAAATGACCTGAAAATAAAAAAGCCCGGTCTATTCACCAACCGGGCTGGATGATGGGTTACAGAATCATTAATTGAAGTTGGGTTGACCATTAATATGAAGCGTTTTATTGATGATGACGCCATTAGAATTGACGACCGATCCGTGGCAAGCCGCACAACTGCCGGGTGTGGTATATATTCCCTGACCAAAATGTCCGCTGGGAGGAAGTTCGTGGCAGAAATTACAGCCAGCCGGATCAGGATTCAGCGCCGTCCAGACTACTGGCTCAGACTTACCTTTAATCTGTCCGCCTGAACCCAATGCAAACGCCCCGTGGCAATACACCTCACTGCAGGAGGCTGTTGAGCGATTCCAGAGTGTATTGAGCTGGCCAGAGTTAGTGGCCAGATCATCAAAAATCACTTCGGCATTCGGAGTATTATCAATATGATCGGCATCATCGAAATTTTCTATCTGTGGATGACACATTGTACAGGCATAGGTGCGGGTAATAACCGTATTCGCGACGTGTATCTGATGAGCACCTACTCCAATAGAGGTATAAAGAGTATTATTGCTCAAATCCTGGGGCGGGGCAATATTCGTCGGACTTCCATGACAGGTGTGACAGGCTTCCGGGCCATTGGTGGCCGTGTGACAGGTCACACAACTGGAGGCGTAACTTCCCCCGCTATAATCCAGACCATGACAGGAACGACATTCGCGAATCTTCCAGTTGATTGGCGCTTGTTTAATGAACTCTCCATGAAAATTGGGAGACGATGTGTCAGTAAATCCAATTGGATGGGGAAAATTTCCATGGCATTGGTAACAGGAGATACCGCTGGTTCCACCCTTATAATCCGTTCCATGGCAGCTCTGGCAGCCCTCATATCCAGATTCCAACACAACTCTGGCATGGAATTGTTCTGCTTGAGGATTATTCCATCCTTCTGGATGAGTTCCTACACTCAGTGAATCCTGTTTTTCACTACAGGAATATAGAAAAATCGCTAAAATAATTAATAATCTAATTAACGTCTTCATTCTGGCTTACCTTTTTATTTAAGATGGCATCCACTTTTTTGGCAATTTTTTTCAGCGTTTCCTGCATGGCAGCTCATGCAACTTTCCAAATCATTTTGGGCTTCCGCGACATGATTTCCTCCAATGTTGGGAATCGCCCAACCCACCCCGTGGTTATGAGGCATGATAAAATTCTGAGCATGGCATTCCACACAGAAATTTCTATCTGTATGACATGCGGCGCATTCCCGTTCTTTACCCCTGGCATCCAGCGAGTGAGTAAAAGCATAATTCAAGGGATGAGTAACACGATCCAGATTATCCCCTTCATGGCAATATTGGCAAAAACGCTGGCTATGGCAAACTCCACAGGACTGGCTGTTCATTACTGGATTGGATTTACTTCTGGCTTCGTCCCCATGAATATGCAGATAATTTGCCCCATGGGAAGCTGGTTTCACTTTTTTATCCGAATGGCATTGCTGGCAGGCTTCCACGGTGGGGAGCAAATAAGGTTCGACGACTTCTTTCTTTTCAATACCAGCATGGCAATCAGCACAAATCATTTGAGCGTCAAGATGCATCTTATGAGAAAAGCCCGGTTGGTAATTTTCGATTCGGGGTACGGAACGAGGATTTTCAGTATCGCTATGACACACCCCACATTTGTCAGTGCTCTCCACATCATGACAACTCCCACAACTTTCCATATTGGGTAGGAGATTGTCCTTACCGCTTTGGCTGGTTCCCGCCATTTGATGGCAACTCTCACAGTCCATCTCATTGTCAATGACATGCTTTTTATGGGAGAATATTAACTCTGATTTCTCTTTGCCGGCATTGGCCGTTAAAGAGAACAAAATCAGACTTATAGCCAGGATCGCTAAAATAATTTTAAGATGATTCTTCATTTTATCATTTCTCCACTGATTTCATTTCATGTCTGAGATTCATTTTATCCGGCGCTGTCAAAATCAATTTCGAAACAGATAGGTCAGCCGGAGTAAACTGCGGGTATCATTTTTATAAATGTTATTGCTGGATTGCTGTATTTCACCTTCCAGCAATAATACTCGTTTATATCGATAACCCAAACCAACCATAAAAGCCAGTGCATCTTCACTGATATTCGTGCTGGTGCGTTCATAGTTAAAATAGCTGTTATATAAACGAGCGGTTAGATTCGGAAGAAACTCATAACGCACATCAGCAAAGTATCCAGTGTTTTCACCACCAAATCCGTTCTGCACGATCATTCCCACGGTACCAAATTTCTTATGTCCCACGCTTCCCACTACTCTGAAATCGTTATCATCTTTGAATAACACATAGAACTCATGAACGTTATAGACAGTGTGCAAAAGCTGTAAACCCAACTCAAAATCTCTTAAATGATAGTTACCTCCCAGGCGAATTTGATTGTATGGATTTACTTTAAATATATTGAAAAAAGAATCTTCATAGATCCGCGGTCGCTGACTGTTAAATTCAGCATTCACCGTCCAGCGATGCGTCAAATAACTTAAGCGTCCGCGCACGGTTTGATAGGAGTCCGTCAGTAAATTATAATCCATCCGAAAATAATAATTTACTCTCTGCTGGATGGTGCCCTGAAAGGTTGAACCCAATTGCTGCCAGTATAGATCGGATTCACGCTGTTTCTGGAAATAGCTCACATCCAGGCTATTGCTTCCCGGAAGTTTGAACGAGGCAAAAGCACCCTGTACATTGCCCTGCTCCCATTCTACCACATCGAGTTCACGGGAATAAGGCGCTTCAGTACCAATCACGGCATGCAACTGCACATTCTTCAGAAAACGACCGGACAAAGAAATTGCATCCAACGTTCCGTTAATAACACCCTGGTAAAGAAATTGGCGACCGACCCGCACTCGATAGTTTTCTCCCACATTCCAATTCAGATAGAGATTGTGGACTTTTTCCTGCATTTCATCCAGATCCTGCCGATAAGCCACACGGAGATAAGTGTTCAAATAAAAGTCAGAATAATTTTCGGGAGAAATCCGAAATTGGAGACCCTGGTAAAAATTATAATACCGGGTATCTTCAGGATTTTCCCACACATATAAATTGCTCTGCCACCATCCATTGTAAGTGACCTGAGCAAATGTGGAATTGAAAAAACCGAAACTGAGGAGGGCGATAAAAAACAGTATTGTTTTCTTCATATGCACCCTGGAGGTTATGTTAGGTAAATGATTAGTTACAGATCATCTGTTTGAATATAATTCTAAATCATTTTTTTGTCAATACTCTAATTTTTATTCCCCAAAAACAAGGCACAACCAGATCGACGATTACCTATTACCTGACCTGCCATGATAAATTTTCAGCAAAAGATGATGGGGCTTGTTGACTCTTTATAATAAAAATTATATATTATTAACAGTTTTTTCATTTTCCAGGAGTTGGATTATCGCGATAAAGTTGCTGATATAAAAATCTGGGGAATAAAATGTCCTCGCTTCTGGCAGAGGATAAAATCGGTGGAATATGGAATTCCAAAAGTCCGATTATTTTTTAACCGTCACTATTAAGCATCATGAGGATGAATAAGTACTCGTCCCTTTATACAGGAATACAAACAGGTAACAAAATTCAACGCCCGGGGATGAATCAATGCGGCTAAGGTTGAGCTAAAATTAAACCGTCGTATCATTTACTTACACCCAATAGCTGCCAGAATTTTATTGGTTTATTGGCAAGTAAAAATTGAGATTGATAAAAAAACAAGTTTTAATGCTCTCTCATTAAGAAGTGGTGTTCAGATTAAGGGAAGTGAAAATGCTCTTGACTAATCAGGTATTAAACTATCTTACAAAACCTTATCCACGAAAAGAAATATAAACTATCAACTATCAATTATCACTTATTTTAGGGAGGGATTATGAAAATCGAAGAACCAACTTTTTATCGCAGTCGCATTAAGGATTGGCCGGAAGACGAACGGCCGAGAGAAAAATTATTAGCCCTGGGTCCGGAATACCTATCCAATTCCGAATTGCTGGCCATTTTATTTCGCACCGGGAGTCAACGGCATACTGCCGTGGATCTGGCCAAAACACTGCTGCAGCAGTATGGCGATCTTCATACCCTGGCCGAAATGGATTTCCGCAAGTTTGCTCAGGTAAAGGGACTCGGATCAGCCAAGACTTTAACACTGGCCGCCTGTTTTGAGATTGCCCGGCGATTAGCGGCGCTCCCACAGGTTTCTAAACTCAAAATCACTTCACCGGAAGTAGTTTTTCAAAAGTACGGATCCCGTTTGAGCGCCTTAAAAAAAGAAGTATTCATGGTATTATTGTTGAACAGTGCTAACGTCCTGATCCGTGAACAGCGGATATCAGAAGGAACATTGAATGCTTCGCTGGTTCATCCCCGGGAGGTATTTCAGCCAGCCATCAGTGAATTGGCGGCGGCCATCATCCTTATTCATAATCATCCTTCAGGAGAAAGGCAACCCTCCAGCGAGGATAAGCATATCACCCAGCGATTGGTTTCGGTGGGAAAACTGCTGGATATCCCGGTGCTGGATCACATCATCATTGGCAAAGAGGGATATTTCAGTTTTAAAGAGGAGGGAGAGCTGGTGGAATAATTACAATCAATCCTCATCGGGCTGGATTAAAAAACCTCGATTTTCTTCGTTGATGGCGTAAACTGTACAAAAATTAACTGGTCAAATGAAGGCGCCAGAGAATCAATGGGCTTCCAGCCAATTTTTGCCAACCCCCATGTCCACCTTCAAGGGCACATCCAGTGTGATGGCATTCTCCATCTCATGCTTCACCAGTTTCTTTACCTTTTCCAGTTCAGCCGCTTTTACCTCAAACACCAGCTCATCATGAACCTGCAGAATCATTTTGGTATGCAGTTTTTCTTTCTCCAGTCTGTTCTGAATATTCACCATTGCCACTTTAATCAAATCGGCGGCACTGCCTTGAATGGTGGTATTTATGGCCATCCGTTCTGCATTTTGACGAATGGTGGCATTAGAACTATCAATCTCCGGGAGATAACGTCGGCGATTGCGGATGGTCGTCACATATTTATGCTTCTGGGCGAAAGCGATGGTATGAATCATGTAATCATTTACCCTTGGGAATCGCACAAAATAGTTGGTGATAATTTGCTGCGCTTCTTCATTTGATATACCCAGACGAGATGACAACCCATACTGGGATATCCCATAAATAATCCCGAAATTCACTTCTTTGGCCTTGCGTCTGTGTTCGGGATTCACCATTTCCAGTGGAATATTGAAAATAGCGGCGGCGGTGGTGGCATGAATATCTTCTCCACGAGCAAAAGCCGCTTTTAATCCAACATCACCGGATAAGTGCGCCATCACGCGCAGTTCAATTTGCGAATAATCAGCGCTCAGAATATAATCATCAGTATCTCCTGGAATAAACGCCTGACGGATAGCGCGCCCAATTTCGGTGCGAATCGGAATATTCTGCAAATTCGGATCGCTGCTGGAGAGCCGACCGGTGGATGTAATGGTTTGATTGAAAGAAGTATGCAGACGACCGGTGCGCTTATTTACCAGCAGGGGCAGTGCATCCACATAGGTTGATTTGAGTTTACTCAATTTTCGATATTCCAGAATTTTTTCCACCAGCGGGTGATCGGCATACTTTTCCAAAATCTGTTCGGAAGTGGAAAATTGACCGGTAGCCGTTTTAGATGGCCGCCGTTTTCCTTGCGCTTTATGAATTTCCAACTTTTCAAACAATACCTTTCCTAACTGCTGGGGAGAATTAAGGTTAAATTCAGTGCCGGCCTCCTGGTAAATGCGACTTTCCAGTTCTTTGAGGGAACGGTCTAATTCATGCGACATTTTCTGGAGAAAAGGAATATCAATTTTTACCCCGGTCTTCTCCATTTCGATTAAAACACTTAGCAGTGGCATTTCCAGTTCTTCAAATAGCTGGGCAGTCTCTGTTTTCTGTAATTCCTTTTCTAAAAATTCTTTCAATCGAAAGGTAATATCGGCATCTTCGCAGGCATATCGACAGACGTCAGCGACAGGAATATCGGCCATATTTTTCTGCTTCTTGCCTTTTTCACCGATTAGTTTTTCAATGGGGATCATTTTATACTTCAAATAACTGTACGCCATGCCATCCAGATTATGCTGTCGTGAACCTGGATTAAGCAGGTAATCTGCTACCATGGTGTCGAAGCGAATATTTTTCAGTTGTATACCATGCTGATGTAACATCAAAGCATCAAATTTAATATTTTGGCCGCCCTTACCGATCTTCTCGGATTCGAAGATTTCCTTCAAAAACTGCAATGCCTCTTCGGCTGTAAAATCACTATCTGGATCATTCAGCGGCACGTAATAAGCGGTAAAAGGCTTTAGACAAAAAGAGATTCCAATTATACGAGATTCGAAAACGTTCAAACCTGTGGTTTCGGTATCAAACACAAAAAAGGTAGTCTTTTTTAATTGATCGACAAGATTTAGCAAAGCTTTCTGAGAATTTACCAGAACATAGTTGGTTGTGGTTTGCTCGATGGTGGAAGTGTCAGTGCTCTTGGCCATCGACAAATCTCCCACTTGTTTTAATAAGGACCGGAATTCCAGTTCTTCAAACAGGTGAATGAGTTTTGGAACATTGATCTCCTTCATCTTCATCTGCTCCAAATCCAATCTCACTGGCACATTGGTGTCAATAGTCACCAATTCGCGGGAGAGGTAGGCATGGTCTTTATCGGTCTTCAGTTTTTCCTGCACACTCTTTTTAGGGATCTGATCCAGATTCTTATAAAGATTATCGAGAGAAGAATATTCTTTTATTAATTCTTTAGCCGTTTTTTCACCCACCCCTTTCACGCCGGGAATATTATCGCTGCTGTCTCCCACCAGCGCCAGATAATCCACTACTTGTTCGGGCTTTAATTCAAACTGTTCAAGCAGGCTTTTGTCATCCAGAATCTCTACATCTTTACCAGGGCGAATGTTGTATCTCTTTACCAACGGGGAAAGCAATTGCAGAAAATCCTTATCCCCGGTAACCAGATAAGTTTCGATTCCTTGTTGTTCGGCTTGTTTGGCCAGGGTAGCGATGATATCATCGGCCTCATAACCCGCCTTTTCAATCAGCGGAATATTCATTGCTTCGACCAGTTCAACAATGCGTGGATATTGGGCCGCCATTTCCTCCGGCATTTTCTGGCGGGTGGCTTTATACTCTTTGAATTTTTTATGCCGAAAGGTAGGTTCTTTGGTATCAAAAATGACCGCCAGGTATTCCGGTTTTTCATCCGATAAAATTTTTAACAGCGAATTGGTAAAACCATAGATGGCACTGGTGTTTTCACCTTTGGAATTAAACAAAGGGTTGCGTATAAAAGCAAAATAGGCCCGGTAAAAAAGAGCAGAGCCATCAATCAAAAATAAACGGGGAGTTTTTTTCATCTTTCAGTTCCTGTTTGTATATAAAAATATAAGTGATTTTTAAAAATAGCAAAATTAAAAGTTTGGAAATTATTCACCCTGAAATATGCATCCTCAGTCAACATTATTAATATGAAATGTGAAAAATCAATCTAAAAATCCACTTTGATTAAAAAATTTTATCATTTATTATTAGTCAATAAAAATAGAAAAGAAGAAGAAGAAGAAGAAGAAACGAGGTCAAACCTATGGCTAATAATTTCATTGACAAAGTGTCCAACCAATTGCTTCAAACAGCGGAAATCGACCGGGATTTATATGTGAAATATTCGGTCAAGCGAGGTCTTCGCAATGAAGATGGTTCAGGGGTATTAGTAGGATTAACCAAGATTTCTAGCGTCATTGGATTCAAGATTGTGGATGAAGAAGTGATACCAGTGGATGGGGAATTATACTATCGCGGTATAAACATTGTTGATTTAGTGAAAGGATTGGAAAAAGAAGAAAGGCATGGCTTTCCTGAGGTCAGTTACTTATTGTTATTTGGGAAATTACCAACCGAAAAAGAATTGAAAGAATACCTGGAGTACATTAAACCGCTCGCCAGTCTTCCTCCGGGATTGAATGAGACTTCCATTTTAGGATTTCCCAGTCCAAGTGTCATGAACAAGCTGCAAAGAGTCATTCTGGTGCTTTACGGAGTAGATCCCAATCCAGATGATATTTCGATTCCCAACGTGATTCGACAATGTATCGATCTTATCGCTAAATTTCCCACTATCATCGCCTATTCTTATCAAGCCATGCGACATAAATTGCATGGCGAATCTCTTTTTGTGCATCCACCAAATCCCGATTTATGCTGTGCGGAAAATTTCCTGTATATGTTGCGGCCCGATCGCTCCTATACCAAACTGGAGGCCGATTTGCTGGATTTAGCATTAGTTCTGCATGCCGAGCATGGAGGTGGAAATAATTCTTCATTCACCTGTCACGTCGTCACTTCCAGTCATACCGATACCTATTCCGCTATTGCGGCAGCGGTTGGCTCTTTGAAGGGACCGTTACATGGCGCCGCTAATGCCAACGTGATGGCGATGATGGATAACATTAAAAGTAATGTGAAAGACTGGAAAGACGAAGATGAACTTTCCGCCTATCTGGAAAAAATTATTAAGGGAGAAGCCCACGACAAAATGGGACTTATTTATGGAATGGGCCACGCGGTTTATACCAAATCTGACCCACGAGCAATTATCCTGAAAAATAAAGCCCGGGAGTTAGCAGAAGTTAAAGGCAGATTGGATGAACACGAACTCTATTTGAATGTCGAAAGATTAGCACCTCCGCTTTTCCAAAAAATCAAAAAATCGAAAAAAATTATTTCTCCCAATGTGGACTTCTATTCCGGTTTTGTTTATGATCTGTTGGGATTTCCAAAAGAAATCTATACACCGATATTTGCTATGGCGCGGGTGGTTGGTTGGTCGGCTCATCGCATTGAAGAACTGATAAATGGTCGTCGTATCATTCGCCCAGCTTATAAAAGTGTCGCTGAACAGGCTCAATACATACCCCTCGAGAAAAGAAAGTGATAGTTAATAGTGTCTAGTTTATAGTTGGTAGGTGGTATTGTATTTTGTATTTTGTATTTTGTAT
>CAYMXZ010000010.1:0-34009 GCA_964394475.1 uncultured Caldithrix sp.
TTTCTTTTCAATCGTTTTCTTTTATCTTGAAAATCCTATCTTGGACAAGAGTGATATTATTCATATCTTTTCATTCCGTGAATGCTAATTCTTATAAAAATTATAAATATAATATCCTTTAAATTCAATCATTGTTAGAAGTTCCCTTCCTGGTCAGGTATGAGCATCATTCTCCTCGGCACAGGGGAAAAAAGATGGGTGACCCATTTTTTATTGCTTTTTATCGCCACTTCAATTTTCCCACAAAACCCAGAGGCGCTACCAGCAGATAATGCAGGAGATAACCAATTTCAAAAACCAGAAAATTTTTAAATGATAAAGATTCTCTGAAAATCTGACTGCTTTTTCGAAGGGTGAAATAATCGATTAAAAACTTAGTCAAGAGGGCGAACATCGCTGGATAATAAAAGAAGGGCATGAGCCACAGAATGAAATTAGAGAAGTGAAAACAAAAATAAGCCAATTTTATCGAGATGGCATAAAATTTTCCGGCGGAATGATGTCGGCGGCGCTGAATAATAAATTCGCGGAGTGAAGAAGGAATACGGGTATATCCCCATCCTTCAGCACGAAGACAGATCCCGCTGGAAAAACCTGCCTGATGCATTTGATACAATAGCAGATCATCATCACCGCTCAGGGAATGTAAAATGGTTGAAAAACCTCCTACCTGTTCATAGGCCTGGCGGGTGTATCCCCAGCTGGTACCGAAGGCTAAAAACGGTTTTTGATGACCCACTGCCGCCGCCGCAATACTCCAGGCTAGCAACCGTTCCGGTAGAAGATAAGTGGACAGAAATGAATCATCGGAGCGAAACTTAGAAATATTCAACAGAACGTCAATCCCACCGCAAAAATAGTTGTTAAAGGTCTGCACATAATCAGGACCGGTCTCAACATCTGCATCCATCAAAATCAGATTGGGATAGCGAGCGACTTCGATGCCTTTTTGTAAGGCATACTTTTTAGGAGAAAAGTTGGGGGGAGTTTCTTGAATATGGACCAAATTCAGCGGGATAGTTCTCAAAAAGAATTGCTGAACAATGGAGGCCGTTTGATCTGTGCAGCGATCCGCCACGACCACTATTTCAACCTTATCAGACGGATAGTTTTGCTGAAATAGGCATTTTAGAGTGCGACCAATATATTTTTCCTCATTATGAGCCGCAATAATAATTGAGAACTGACGAGTCGGTTGAGCGGAAGATGGAAAATGATTTTTTGATACTTTTTGTAAACCTCTCCATAACCAGGCGACAAAATAAAAATAAATGAGGAAAAAAAGTAAAACGAGATAAGGGAGTAAGGTGAAAAAATTCATCGATTATAGGACCAGCGCAGTTTATTTCGGAAATCTTCACCCCAGGCTAATTTATTTCTTAACAACGCGAAGTAATCACTGTTGGGATACTTCACCAATCGAGCATTGAAAGGAGCTCGGGTTATTTCAAGAATGGTTCGACTGGGCACTTCGCGAATATCCTGATTATCTCCAGAGACGATAACCTGAGGAAAATCGGTGAAAATTTGAGCTCTAATCTTTGATTCAGCCGGTATAATCACCGGCCGATTGGTCAGAGAATGGGGACAGATGGGATTTAAAATGATACAGTTGTTGGTAGGGACAACAATAGGACCACCTGAAGAAAGGGAGTACCCGGTAGAACCGGTAGGAGTAGAAATAATCAGACCATCGGCAACATAATCATTGAAATACCGATCGTTAATTTCCACCCGCACTTCGATCACCCGGGTAGAGCGTCCTTTTTCCACTGTAATCTCGTTCAGGACAACCATGGGATGATTATTCTGGGGAAATACACCCTGGAGTAGCAGGCGCTCTTCAATAATATAATTTCCAGTTAGAATTAATTCCAGCGCCTGAGCAAAATCCTCATACTTCACTTCGGTCAGAAAACCCAGGCCTCCCACATTAATGGTTAAAATAGGCGTTTGATGTTCCCGCACAATCTGTACGGTTCGCAGAACGGTGCCATCTCCGCCAAAACAGAATATCATATCACATCTGGCTGGAATTTCTTTCGCCGGCACAACTTTACAATCCGCTGCTGGTTTAAGCCCACTGTCCACTATATCCTGCGGACAATACACTTCCATGTTACGTTTGCGCAAAGAATCTAAAATTTGAGAAAAATGATTCTGGATAAATTCCTTATATGGATTAACAAAAACGCCTATCTTCATCATATCAAGTTCACCTCATTATCCAAAGAGAAAACAAAAGTACTCGTACCCTTTATTGACGGTATCGTGGACAATTTCACCTGTGGCAGTTTCTCGATAATTATCACCAATGAATTGTCAATTTTTTTTAGCTACATACCTCATAATATAAAAAATTTAAAACTATTTATCCCCCCTAAAACTGAACCTGAACTGGAATTAAATTAGCACAAACTATCGGAGGTGTCAATAATCGATTTTGATGATTTAAATATGGTTAAAAATAGTACCCGCGATTTATTTCTCAAAGATGAACACTATTTTTTCTGTTTCTATTCCCCCTATTCCAATAATGCTCACCCTTTTTATTCCTTCTCATTGAAAAAAGCTAATTCTATCCATCAATCATCGCTCAAGATAATTTGCAATATACAGAGCGCGTTTAATTTTATTGGTTGGGGTTTTTATGAACGGTTCTGGTTGAGCAATAATTTTATTGATCTGGGAAAAAGATGGCAATTTAAGGTTGGTATCCTGGCGAATTTTTTCCAGGATTTTCTCAATTTCTTCAGCCTGAATGGTATGTTTTGGGGCATTAAGGACCGTCTGGATGTAATCATAATCCAGATACACCAGAGCGATTAAAAGTCCGTCCTTCAGATATACCAGAGCTTCTTCAACAAACATCGATTCGCGCAATTTATCCTCCACAATCTCAGGATAGATGTTTTCTCCCGAGGGACCCACATACACATTTTTTATTCGGCCCTTGATAAAAAGATAGCCTTCTCGATCCAGATAGCCAAGGTCGCCGGTCCTCAACCAGCCATCGCTGGTAAAAACTTTCTTGGTGGCCTCCGGATTCTTATAATAACCCTGCATGACATTAGGACCTTTTACTAAAATTTCGCCGATGCCGGTCTTTCGGTCGGGTCGATCAATTTTAATCTTAACATTCTCAATAGCTCGCCCTACTGAACCAAATTTCAAATTTGTATAATAATCTCCTGAGACCAGCGGTGAGCATTCGCTCAATCCATATCCAATGGCGTAAGGAATTTTCGCCTCGCGTAGAAACAATTCCACTTCCTGGTTAAGGCTGGCACCGCCAATCACAAAACTGTCTAACCGTCCCCCAAAGGATTCCATTATTTTCTGTCCAATCTTTTTGTAGAGCATTCGTCGCCCGAAATTAAATCTTACTAACAACCGCAACACTCGTCGCCGGCTTAATTCAGGCAATACTTTTTTATGAAATATTTTTTCTAAAACCAACGGCACTCCCGTCACTACGGTGGGACGAACCTTTTCCATGGCGTCCAACAGAATTTTTGGTGATGGCTTACGGTCGATGAGATAGATAGAAGCACCTCGCGATAATCCTCCCAAAAAGCTGGTTGTACAACCATAGGCATGCGCTAAGGGCAGTAAATTCAAAACCACGGTGTGCTGATCGATTCTTCCCATGGTGTTCGGACCACCCTGTGAATTCAGCACAATATTTTTATGAGTGAGCATTACTCCTTTAGAATGTCCGGTTGTGCCTGAGGTGTAAAGAATTTCCGCCAGGTCATCTTCCTTAACCTCTTTTCCTTTCTCCAAAATACCTTTTTCACCGTGGTGCTGAAAATCTTTGCCTTTTAAAACAGTCAGGGAATCGAGTGCAATAATCAATTTGATATTTTCCAGCGCTGATAAGTCCATCGACTGGTAAAACTTTTCATCAATACATACGGCCACTGCTTCTGAATGATTAAGGATGTGATTGATGTCTGATTCTGGAAATTCAGTCAGGACCGGAACGGCTACTGCCCCCATGGCAGTGATGGCAAAAAAAGCTATACACCAATTCGGCGAATTTTCCCCTAATATTAAAACATTTTGTCTGGCATGAATCCCATTTTTCTCGAGACATCCCTGCAGCTGGGCAATCCTCTGCCCCATTTCTGCATAGGTGAGGGGAGAATAACCCACTAATCCAATCGCAGGATTATGAGGATAGCGGGAGAGAATATGATGGAGATAATAATAGATGGTAAGTTTTTTAAGCTCTTTTTCCATGAGTCAATCCTTATATTGGGAATGTATAACAGTAAAATATAATTTTTCCCAGAAAAATTACCAAAAAATATTTTTTTCTCTAAATACTCACTCATAGGCAAGTCTATTTTCTCTTTGCTTATTTTATTGCGAAACATAAAAACATTCAATATTTTCACATCCGGAAAACGAATGTTTGAAATGCAGCATAAAATCTCGGAGAAAATAATGAAATCCTTTTTTTCTATTTTGATGATGTTCGGTTTGTCTGTCGCGCTCATTGGGTCCAATTTATTTGCGCAGGAAAACAACCCGGAGAAATCGGCGAAGGACACTACGAAAACCAATTCGACGAATGAAGAAAAATCCAAAACAAAAAAACCGAAAGAACCCAATTTTGCAGAGGTTATTGAAGGTTTTGTAAAATCAGAGGGGCTATTCACTTTTTATTCCAGTGAGAAGGAAGGAAAAGTTTATTTAGAAATCAGGCAGGATCAATTCGGGACGACTTATTTATGTAATATAACCCGGCAGGCGGGAGATGCCAGCCTTTTTGATAGCGGGGCTATGCTGGACGAATTTCCTTTTTTCATAAAAATCGCGGGCAAAAATGTTCAATTTATTCGCCAAAATGTGGCATTCCGAGCTACTCCAGGTTCCGCTATTAAAAAGGCTTTAGAAAACAATATCTCCCATTCTATCTGGGCGAATGCCAAAGTGGCCAGTCAACCCCACCCAGAAATCGGGAGCATCCTGATCGATGCCGCCGAAATATTTTTAAACGATTATACTATGGTGGGGCATTTGACCTCCGAAGCGAAAACACCATACACCTTTGATAAAGAGAATAGTTTTTTTTCAGAATTAAAGACTTTTCCACTGAACAGCGAGATTGAAGTGACTCTGCATTTTAAATCCAGCAAACCCCAACCTCTCTTTAACCTGGCGGATTCCCGGAGTATGCTGCACCGTTATCATTACAGTCTATCTGCGTTGCCAGTAACCGACTACCAGCCTCGGGTAGCGGATGACCGCATCGGTCATTTTTTGACCATTTACCAGGACTACAGTTCGCTTCTAAAAGATACACCTTATACGTATTACATTACCCGCTGGAACCTGGAAAAATCCGAACCAAAGTTTACGCTTTCGAAACCGAAAAAACCAATTGTGTTCTGGATTGAAAACACCGTTCCGGTGGAGTACCGTGAAGCTATTAGAGAAGGAGTTCTGCTGTGGAATAAGGCTTTTGAACAGATTGGTTTTGAAAATGCCATTGAGGTAAACCAGATGCCAGATAATGCCGATTGGGATCCGGCGGATGTCCGCTACAGCACGATTCGGTGGATCGTTCAACCGGGAAGCGGTTATGCAGTGGGGCCCTCCCGTGCCAATCCTTTTACTGGCGAAATCTATGATGCCGACATCCGGGTGAGCGCTGATTATGTTCGCTTCTACTTCCGCGAATTTAGCGAATTTGTTTCCCCCCTCTCCTGGACAGCACTACAATCTCAGTCCTGGTGGACGGAAGAATCATTTCCGGCAGAGATGGCGAATGTCGGGCCTGACTTCACCTGCAATTATGCACAAGGAATGAGACACCAAATTGGATTCGGATGGAATTTACTCCTAAACCGCGGTGTCTTATCCGATAAACCGGAAGATCTGAAAAGTTTTATTCATCAGGCTTTGATGAATTTAATTGTGCATGAAGTAGGACACACCCTGGGATTACGACATAACTTTAAAGCCAGTTCAGCCATTGAGATGGAAAAATTAAATGATAAAAAATATTCCTCCTGGTACGGAATCACAGCCTCGGTGATGGATTACAATCCCATCAATATCGCCCGGAAAAACCAACCGCAGGGAAGCTACTTTCAGACCGTTCTTGGTCCTTATGACTATTGGGCAATCGAATATGCTTATAAACCGTTGCCACCCGATTCCAGGATAAGCGAAAGAGAAATGCTGGAAAAGATAGCCAGCCGAGTCGCAGAACCTTTATTTGCTTACGGTACCGATGAAGACGCCTTTAGCTTATCCACTCGCAGTATCGATCCAACCTGTAATTTATGGGATCTTGGTAATAATCCGATTCAATATTATCAGCAGCGGATGGATTTAGCACAGGAACTATGGCAGGGAATTCCAGAGAAATTCGAGAAGAAAGGAGAGCGTTATCAAAAAATCCGCTTAGTCTTTGGACAGGGAATTTCTGAATATTCGATAGCAGCTGCCAATCTCTGCAAATACATTGGTGGAATTTATTCTCATCGCGATCATATTGGCGATCCCGCTGGACGAATGCCTTTTGAACCCGTCCCGGCTGAAAAACAACGAGAAGCGCTCCAGGTAATCTCTCAGCGTTTCTTTGCACCAGACGCTTTTCAATTCAGCCCCGACCTGTTAAATAAACTGGCCGCTGAAAATATGCCCGACTTTGAAGGGACGCTATGGAGACGATTGCGGGTGGATTATCCTATTCACGGCATGGTGCAAGTCCTTCAAGCCACAGTTTTATTCCGTTTATATGATGCGCTGGTCTTACAACGTCTACAGGATAACGAACTTCGTTTCCAAAAAGGAGAAAAGGCTTTCACCATGGCCGAAATGTTTCACAGCGTTCGAGAATCCATCTGGCAGGAAGTAAACACTGGAAAAAATATCAGCAGTTTTCGGCGTGAACTCCAACGAATGCATTTATATGTGCTTACCCGATTTCTGGTCTCCGAGGCAGGAATGCTGCCCCACGACGCAATTACGCTGGCCCGAGCCGATCTAACCATTTTGAAAAAGCAGATCGATGCTTCTCTGTCGGATACCAATCTGGATGTCTATACCAGGGCTCATCTGGAGGAAAGCAGGGCCAAAATCGAAGCCGTTCTGACGGCCAATGTACAAAAGAACTTGTGAAGAGCGCATGACAAATTTTATGCAGAACCATGGTGAGATTATCCAATAAATAAGCCAATGTTTCCAATATTTTTTATCACTATAGAAGTTGGCTCAGTAAATACCAGAGAGGATATCCAATGAAAAAATGGCGTTGTCGAATCTGCGGATACATTCACACCGGAGAAAATCCACCTTTGCAGTGTCCGGTTTGCCAGGCCGGTGCTGAGGATTTCAAACCCATGGAAGATTTTTTCAGCACCGCTGCCGGATCCGCGATTAAAAAAATCATCATTATAGGAAATGGAGCGGCAGGAATGGAAGCCGCTCGAACACTTCGGGAAAATAATTCCGAAGTAGAAATTTTACTATTCAGCGATGAAAAATATCCCTTCTATTCCCGCATCCATTTAAGCACTTTTCTCGCGGATGATTCTTCAATTGAAAAGATTACGATCTATCCTCAAAATTGGTATGATGAGAATCGGATAACCGTAGTCTTGAATAATCAAGTGGTTGAGATTAATCCGGATAAGCAAATCGTTATCGACAAACGTGGTGTTTCTCATTCCTATGATAGGCTGATCATTGCCACCGGTGCTTCTCCGTTTGTTCCGCCCATCAGAGGTATCGATAAAAAGGGAGTCAGCTTGCTGCGCCACTTAGAACATGCCTTACAGATTCGAGAGAAAATGACCGGATTTTCTTCTGCCATCATCATTGGAGGAGGAATTTTAGGTATAGAAGCAGCAAGCAGTTTAAATAAACGCGGTAAAAAAGTAACTATTATTGAACTTTCTGATCAGTTGATGCCCCAGCAATTGGATAGCGACGGATCAAAAATCCTCTCTCACATTTTAGAAACCCGAGGAATTTCTGTCCTCACCTCAACCCGAATTGAAGAAATCCTGGGTAACACTCAGGTAGAGGGCATTCGTTTGTCTTCTGGTGCGACATTAGCTGCTCAATTCATCATTCTTGCGACGGGAATTGTTCCGAATATTGCTTTGGCCAAACAGGCTGGAATAAACGTACAACGCGGAATTATCGTTAACGAACGGCTGGAAACCAGTTGTAAAAATATATATGCGGCGGGTGATGTCGCCGAATTTCAAAACACGATTTATGGTATCTGGCCAGCCGCCGTCGATCAAGGTTATGCCGCTGCTCTTAATGCGCTGGGAATTACCTACCATTATCGAGGAACAACTCCTTTGCATATTTTAAAGGTAGCAGGATTGGAAGTGACTACCATCGGAAAAAAATATCCAGACCAATCTGGCGAAGAGCAGATTGTCTACCGTAATCCTGAAGCAGGGGAATATGTAAAATTGATTCACAACCGAGAATATATTCAGGGTGCATTGGTATTAGGAGTAAAAGGAATAAGCTATCGGCTAGAGAAAATGATTAAAAAGAATGTTACAGCCAGGCATATTATTGGTGATTTAGCCAGCGGGAATTGGGAAATACTGAGAAAAAGCTCATAACTTTCTGAACCTCTCTCCGGTTTTCCTTAAAGTTATTTTCCCTTTCGTCGACAATATGAAATCACCACTGGAGAATGAAGATGAACGGGAAGCACGAAATTCTTGAACTGCTAAAACATCGCTTACAGATCCTCAACGGAATTCGAGATTTTTATCTTATCAAGCAGAAATACTTTGTCAATTCATTGGAAAAGAACGAAAAAAAGTTAGAGCAATTACCAACAGATTACTTCCAGGAACTTTCGATCAATGAAACAAAGTGGAAAGAGTGTATTAAAAATTTGAAAGAAAGCAAAAACATCCCTTCCAGCAATCCCGATATTATTGTTTCATTGGCCTTGCCGGAAGAGATCGTCACTCAATACTTCGCCTACAAAGATCGGATTCATCAATGTTTGCAGGAGATTGATCGAGTGAAAACTAATCTTGAATTATTAATAAGCGACGCATTTCCCATCCCCATCCTGCAATTGTCCACTGCGAAATCGCGGCATGCCAACAAAGGTCTTAAAAAACCGCCTGTATTCCGGCTATCCGATAGCGATGTTTCTGGAAAAAAACGCAAAAAATAACAATTCCCTATTTTTTTACCTATTTTTACTTTTTTCTACCTGTGGGTGTTGACATTTGCACCCCAGGTGTTGAAAAAAGTGATTTTCATATCACCGGCTAAAAAATCCCGTTTACATAAATTATTATAAATAATTTAATTGGGTAAAGAACGAAAATGCTCCAGAATTGGCACTTTAATTGCAAAATAAAAATAGAACAGTGATGGAGAGCAGTGAATGAAAATCGTTAATCAGTTGATTGGAGAAGTCGAGATTTCTGAAGATAGGGTAATCAATTTCCCGAATGGAATAATTGGATTTGAGAAGTATAAAAAATTCGCTTTAATCCATAACGCCAATTATAAGCCATTCTGCTGGCTGGTGGCTCTGGAAACGAAAAATTTTGCCATTCCTGTTGTAAATCCCTTTCTGTTAATCAAAGAATATCACCAGAAATTCCCCAAGGAATTGATCGAGGAATTGAAAGAAAACGAGTCAAATTTTGAAGTACTATGTGTAGTGAATCCAAAAGGAAATAACGGTTTTGTGACACTTAATTTAAAGGGGCCTATTCTTATTGATTATCAGCGGAAGGAAGGAAAACAGATCATCCTTACTGCTGAGATTTTATCAGTGGCGTACCCTTTGAATTAAGGAAACCCAAAAACCTGTAAAGAAGATTAATAAAATGGAGATATAGTATATGGCAGGACGCTATCGGCAGAGTCAAAATCATCAAATCGTGGAGACTCTGAAAAATTTACCGGAAGAAGATCGGATTATTTTAGGTCTTTATTTTTATGAAGGGTTAACCGCCGATCAAATTGATACAATCATGAATCATAAAAACAAAACATCATCGGCTACTTCGCACGGCAAAAAATCGATTTTTCGGTACATAAGCAAGCCTTTTTAAGGGAAAAGCTTCTCTAAATTTTGTAAAAAAATTTCACACTTTTACCCTTCACACACCTAATCTGCATGCACTCTAAATTCCACCTACCACGGAAATGAGAATTTTTTTGCCCTTTTCTTGAAAATTATCTTAATCAACAGACGGCAAATTTTCAGGAAAAGTGTCGGATATCCCTGCATAGAATCTAAGAGTCACAATGTATAAAACTTTTTTTAACCGATTTATTGAAATGAATATTCTATGATCATCTGGAATAAACAGGTTATCAAGACCAATTGCAGAAGCGTGGTGATCACTTGAAAAGTCAGTTAAATGATTTCACCTGCCTATTCACTTTATCACCCCCTATCATTTCCTTTACCTGGTGAAACTTTTAGAAATATACATTCTGTCTGTGTATCGTTTTTGGATTTTTGATGCCAACGAGAGAAAAATGAATTGTTTAATTTTTCATTCTGACTAAAGTTGTTGAAAAAAAAATCGATATTATAGAAAGGTAATTGATATGAAAACCGAATAATGATTCATAGATTTTATTCACTCATTAATCAGGGAAGATACAATAAATCATCAAACAAAAAAGAGTGGGAACCGTGAAAGAGAAAAAGAATTTAGCCGCTATCACTAAAGTCCTGAGCAACACTCCGTTTGAGATTTCCAGGGAAGGGAATAAAAAATTGAAAAAAGACCAGGAATTGACTCCTGAAAGAATTAAAGAAATTCTCTCACGCATCAATGAAAATTTTTATGATCGTGAAGATGTTTTGCAGGTAGTTGCAGAAAGAATTTTAAAATCTCCCGAATTGCAGGAAATCATAAAAAAAAGGCATCTTGAATAAAGAGCCTGGAAAAAATCCTTATTTTATTAGCATTTCAGCACCTGCCAAACGCGCAAATGCCTTAAAATATTAGAAAAATCTTCACTTTTTCCATTTTTCTTCTTGACATTTGGAAGTTATTTTGACAAATTGAGCTATCATTAATTCATTCAATTCACTTACTAGTTAAGGAGGTATAATGAATAGGAAAGATTTAGTAGATGCCATTGCATCAAAGACCAAGAAAAGCAGAAAAGAATCGGATCAATTTTTGAATGCTTTTCTGACGGCGGTAAAAGGGGAATTAAAAAAGGGCGGTCAAGTTAATCTGGTTGGCTTTGGTTCATTTAAAGTAGTGCATCGCCCAGCCCGCATGGCCAGAAATCCGCGCACTGGCGCACAAATTAAGATTCCGGCCCGCAAGGCTCCAGTGTTCAGAGCGGGAAAAGGGTTGAAAGATATGTTTTAATTCATTAACCAAATTTTCATTGTTAGAGCTGGCCAAAGGAGTGACCAGCTTTTTTTATTTTTGGAAAAATCATATTCATTACTACTCTGCATACCCATATTTACTTCCCAGATAAAATATTCTCATAATATTCAGATTCATCTAATTTCCTTTATTACCTAAACGAAGTTTGTATAGAAGAGAAAGCCTGAAACTAAAAAGGGGTACTCAAAAAAGAATACCCCTTTACACCGAAAAGAAAAAATAAAAATAAAATAATTTTACTGATGATGTTCTTTTAAATGTTCTTTTTCTTCCGGACCAAAATAAGCTTCCCGAAATTCCTTCAGCAGTGCACGCAACTTTTCCACATTTGCCAGATCGGTAGTTTGTTTAGCTCGCATGGCATATACCAGCATTTGATGAAGCAGACTTAGTTTGTAGGTATATTCCTGGTAAGCTTTTTGATCAGTCGCGTCGACAGGTTTGATTCGCTGAGTTAAAAAATAGGCATCAACAATTTCCTGGATCTTATTGGCATGATCCTCTTTGTTGGTAATCCAGCGTACCAATTGATTATAATTCACTGGATTCTGCTTTGACAATTCCACGATTTCCTTCATTGATTTTTCAATAGTAAGTATGTCCTCTTCGATTAATTGAAAACGCAGCTCATCCGTATAAATTCCACAAGGAATTTGGCAATGGGCATACACATTTGAAATTGCACCGGGAAGAGTAAGCCAGAGCAACAGACTCATTCCGATAATTATTTCTTTAATCTTTTTCACGATTTCTCCTTTATTTTTTTAATAAATCTTTTAATTTCTTTTTACCCTGCTCCTGTAGGTTTTCCTGTAATTTACTTTTTTCAGCGGCAATGCGATTCTCAATTTCTTTCTGCTTTTGTTTAATCATCTCTTCCTGCTTTTTAATTTCGTCTTCCACTTTTTGAATGCGGGCGCGCAGTTCTTGTTCTTTCTGTGCCATCAGCGTTTCCAATTCTTTCTGACGTTTTTCGACCTCCTGTCTCACTCGCGCTTCTATTTGCTGTTGTGCTTTCTGAATTTCCTGTGATAAGATTTGTTTAAAGCGGCTGGCGATGAGTTCATCCAGATTGCTGTTCAACCGGAATTTAAAATCCTGCCCCGTCTGAGCCGCCATGGCATCCAGGGTTATGAAAGACAGAGATTCAGTAATAGAACGACTCAATTCTAAAAGTCGTGCATCCATATTAGTAGGTTTATCGGAGTAATCGAAGGTTAAGTCAGCCGCGGCGAATTGAATTTTAGATTCAAAATCCCCACCGACAAAATTAAGAACGGCATTCAGCTTACCAGTTCCCTTTTGAATTTTCTGGGGTAATAAAGCAAAATTGGTTAATGTGACATTTGCCAGTGGCATATTCTGCATATTCAATTCGATTTTTTCATGTGATACGGCCTGACAATAATCCAGGGTTGTAAGCAATTGCAGTGACGCCTGGTCGCGGCGCATTCCGCTAATCTGAATCGTCGTTGGTTTATTGATCACTTCCTGCTGAGAAACAATATTTTCCACCTTACCCGCCAGTCGAAGTTCATTGGGAGCTTCACCCGAAAGAGAGATCTGTTTAATCCAAAATTTAGGGAGATTTGGCGGCGTACCGAAATGAATGTCCTGCCCTTTCAGGCGAGGTGGGCTTTCTTTCTGAGGACTGGTCGATTTCATTTTTTCCGCATAGTAGCGAGCTTTCCCCACATAACCGGTGATGCTCTGCATCATCTGGATTACTTTTTCGCCAAAGAGAATTCTGGCAACATTTCCTACCGATATGTCTGGAATCTGAGCTAACCTGAGGGCTCGTTGATAATCATCCTTAATCCAGGTGGGAATAATTTTTTGAGTCTCGGTAATTTTCGCCAGGTCCTGCTCAAAATTAGATTTTAATGATTTGACACTATTCCGTGTTGAATCAACCTGCTGATATAATTGATTCACCTGATTATAAGTCGACTGAAATTCTTCCAGACTCTTTAATTGATCAACCCGAATAGTCTCAATTTGCTGAGTCAGCCGATCAAGGTCTTTTTCCGAAGGCAGATTCGTTAACCGCTGTTGCCACTCTGTATATTTCTGTTGATAGCTCTGTTTAAGAGAATCAATTTTTTGTGGAGTTTGCAGATTCACTAATTTCCACAGGCTATCTATGTCTATTTTCTTTGTTAACTTTTGCAGATTAAAAACAGGCATTTCGGCCGTTTCGGCTTTCAATCTATTCTCAATTGCCAAAATTACTTCTGACTTCTTGCCTGGCGCTTCTTCTTTTTTCTCAATTTTTCCATCTGTCTGTCGTGGGGTATTAAAACGCAATCCTTCTACCTGCATATTCTCGATAATTATTTTCTTTGAGAGCAGTGGAAGCAGGTCCATATCGAACTCGGCAATTCCGGTTTCGAAAAGATTTTGCCAGGTATTATCCGGATTAGTTACCTGCAAACGCTCCCACTTCATATGCAGTTTCGTCAGGGAAAAATCAACTCCATCAAATTCAACTTTTGCTCCCACCATGTTGGAACCAATATCTTCCATCTGATTCTCCAACCAGCGGTCGGTAAAAAACCACATGATCACCACAACGATTCCAAAAAGGACCAGCAGAAAAATGATACCTTTAGTTCGCAAGGTTACTCTCCGATCAATTTTATTCTTTCATACAATTGGTAAAGCTGATTTGATTTTAGAAGTTTGATAATTTTCCATTTTTGAACTTTCGGTTCCAGTTTTTTCCGGTATTGAATAACAGCATATTTGATCAAGAAATACATGGGAATTAACAGAATTAATGAGATTACAAAGCTTCCCATCACTACCGTATTGTTGAAACGCGTAAAAGGAACCAGTGGTGAATTATAGAGTGAAGTCCATAAGCTCCGCAATCCTTCTGTCTTAACCAATAGCTGATATCCCAGAGAATGCGATACCGGATCCAATAAATAGGCGATTCCGGAAAAAATTGCATAGGAAAATATGGCGGTCGCCAGGTTGACATTTAGAATGATTAGTAGCAGAACCAGGAAAAGATTCGTTAAGGTAAAAAAGGAAGGAGAAAGTCCAATCATCATACCCAGAATAAAACCGCCGGCAATTTGCGCAGGCGAAGCTCCTGAACGCAGAATTTTAATTAATTTATTGATATACTGTAAGATAAACATAGAACCTCTGAACGTAATTTTTTGGATGTAAAATTAAGTGAAAATCACTGTTTATACAAAATGTTTTTAGCAAGGATATCCGCAAATTTATGTGGCAACCATGGCTAAATATGCCATTCGACATACCTGCACAGTGATCAAAGCGAAAATACCAGCGATGACATCATCGATCATGATTCCCCAGCCTCCTGGAAGTTGCTGAGAAATGTTGATGGGAGGGGGTTTCACGATATCGTAAAATCTGAAAAAAATAAAAGCCAGTAAAAATAACCAATAATTCCTGGGTAAAAAAAAGAGACTGATGCTCATCCCTACCACTTCATCCATAACCACCAGAGAGGGGTCAGGTCCATATATTTTTTCCATTTGAGTCGAAGTATAGACTCCCAGAAAGAAAAGCACCAGAATTAGTGGTCCCAATACCCACCAGGGAGGATAAAAGCAATATATAAGGAGAAGCGCCCCTATGCTTCCTGCTGTTCCGGGGGCCAGGGGAGCATAGCCGCAACCAGCGGCAGTTGCTATCACATGATACAGGAATCGATTCATTTTCCTCCATCACTTTCAGAGTCCAACAAATTTTATAGTGTTTACATTGAGAAGACAATTTCTAATCAAAAAGTGTCCAATAGATTCCCAGACGAAATTGACGATACAGTTCAGTATAATCATCGATCCAGGCATAATCCTCAGACAACAGATTTTCCCAGACCAGAAATAATGTAGCCGTTTTAATATGTCCCAATATTTTTATATCCACTAAATGGAAGTTACTTATCTCGGTTCCGGTTTGTAGATATTGATTGGTGAGCGGATCATAATTTAGTTTACACCACTTCCCAATGAACTGATAAATCAGATAATTTTCCAATTTGAGGGCACCACCGAACAGCGAAAAAGGCAAATGCATTTCCAAAACATTTTTAATCTCTGGAATATAGCTTTGCTGGTAATTGCGGTTGTAACTCAGGTCATTCTTTATTCTTATCATCCACAGATGGGTGCGAGAACGAACCAAAATTCCTGAATTTTCAATATTTTTCTGAATAAAGCTTGAGAGGTGCGATTGGTATAACCAGGCATTTTTAAACTGATAATAATAAGGGCTCACACTAAGCCAGAAGCCTTTAACGGATGGAAATTCTATTTCCCAGTTTATCCCATGACGTACAGGCAAATGAGGGTTGATAAGTGGCCTGATGGAATCCCCTTTCCAGAAAAGTGAACTCAAAGGCAGGGTTTGAGGTACTTGCGCGAGGGAAAGCGTGCTCTGTATGTGCAAAGGCAATTGGATGTTCCAGGATAAATGAAACTCGGGAGAATTTCCCACTCCTGGCATAAACCAATAACCTGCTCCTAATCGCCAGTTCCAGCTTTTTCCCATGAGCTGCAGATAACCTCTCATTTTACCACTTTTCTGGTGGTCTTTTTGAAAAACAAAAGCTTTAGTTATTTCATGACGCACCAGGTCGGTTGAAACTCCGAAACCAAACTTTCCCATCTTTCTCTGATATTCTGCTTTCAATCCCAGCGAATATAATTCGGTCTTTCGTTGTTCAGAATAATCCAGAGTGCGGTAGCGATCACCCCATTTATATCCATAGGGTGCCAATACTATTTTTTGTGTAGAATCGGGTTGGTAGTTCATCGAAACAGAAAGCACCTGACCAATGCGATGAATTTTTCGGGGAAGAAAAATAACCGGAAAAGGAGATAAAGTAAATTTATGTCGGATCTGCCAATATCTGATATCTATTGACAGATCAGATGAAAATTGATGATGAATCTGTCCACGATAACTGTTCACCTGTGATTTACTATAGGGATCGGCGCTGCCAGCCCTTAAAAAATTATTTCCTCCAAGCTGAAAAAAACTTTTGGGTCGATAAAATCGGATCAGATTGGCATCCAGGTAAGACAACCCGAATTGAAAATCCTGAGAGAAAGCTATCCGGCTAATTGGTTTTAGACTGGTCTTTAGCTTCGGAGCACGAAATTGATAAATCAATTGCGAATAATCCAACTCCCTTTGACGAATATTCTCTACCGGCAGGTGTTGATTATCCCAATAACCCCAGAGGGGATTGTACAGACTGATCCCATCATATTCGACATCCAGAAATCCCGGTGGCATTCCTCGCCAGGAAGGTGCGCTCTGACGACTTTTCTCCGCTAAATAGAAAGGAAAAAAATCGGCTTGATAGAATTGCCATTCTTCGACATTTATCTCACAGATAGCCAGGCTATCCACGGCAGAATACTGCTTCCAATCATCTTCAGCCCGCAAGAGTGATACGGTCAGAACTGCTATGGTAACCAAACCGAAAATTCTATGTCTCATGCTGTCTTCTTTACTTCACCACTGTGATGATTTCATTCCGCCTCAAACGTGATGGTGGAGATGGATCTTCAGCGGCCTTGCCAATCGGAACAATGGCCACCGGTCTCATCTCTTCCGGAAGTTGGAGAGCCTGCTTAGCGCGATTTTCATCAAAGGCACCCACCCAACAGGAACCATAGCCCAGGCTGGTTGCCAGCAGCAATAAATTTTCCACGGCCGCTGCCGTGTCTTGATACACATAGAGATCTCTTCCGCGTTTTCCATAACGGGCTTCTGATTTTCCCGGAAGAGCACAAACCACCACGGCCAGCGGTGCCTGGCTGACAAATTCCTGGTTAAAAGCGGCAGCTGCCAATGCCTTTTTCACTTCGGAATTAAAAACAAAAAAGAAATGCCATGGTTGACGATTTCCCGCGGATGGTGCCCAGCGCAAAGCCTCCATCATCGACTCAACATGCTCAGGTGGAATAGGGTCTGGATAAAAAGCTCGAACCGACCGCCGTTGCTGGATGATGGACATCATATCTGAGGTGATTTTCATTTTCATCCATATTTTTTTAGTTATGATTTTACATATAAGATAGGTAAAAATCTATCTGAAGGAAACCATTCAGATGAAAAAAACAATTGGCTGGTGAGCCATCGGTATAAAGAAATTACAGAAGTTTAGACTTATCATTTATCGAAACATTGGCGGATGTTGCCGATGAAAATCGGTAAGATCCTGATAGAATTTAGCAACAGCTAATAGTGTAGCTTCTCCATATAACTGACCAATGAAGCAAATACTGCTGGGACTGCCCTGTTCGTTAAATCCATTGGGAAGTACTACACAGGGATGACCGGTAAGGTTGGTCAATAATAAATTTGTACCGAAAGAGGGAGCAACATAAACGTCCACCTGTTTCATCACATTATTCATCTGTTCAATAAGTTGATAGCGCACTCGATTAGCCTGAATATATTCCACTGCTGGAATAAAGCGCGAAGCGCGGAATACATTTGGCCAGGCATCTTTAATTTGCCGCACCAGTAAGCTATCCTGGCCGGAGCGGGTGAGTTCATCAAAGGCGGCAGCTGCTTCGGCAGAGAGAATAATCGACATGGAGTAAACCGGCAACTCCGGTAAATCTATAGGAATAAGCGACCAACCAGACTCACGCAATGTATTCAGCGTTAACTGATTGGTGGTGTAGTTGACCGTATCCTCCTCGAAAGCTTTTTGTAAAAATCCAATTCGCAGTTTTTTCACATCGATATTGGGCTGGTAATTAAAGGGAACATCATTCACAGTTTGATCGATTCCATCGCTGCCGCGGATGGCATCAAAGACAATGGCGCAATCTTCTACCGTCCGGCAAATCGGTCCGATTTTATCCATGCTCCAGCTCAGCGCCATTGCTCCGGTGCGACTAACCCGTCCATAAGTGGGACGTAATCCGGTTGTACCACAGCGGGTGGAGGGTGAAACAATTGATCCCCAGGTTTCTGAACCGATAGCAAAAGCGACCAATCCGGCGGCGGTAGCGGCCGCGGAACCCGCAGAGGATCCACTGCTGCCCTGTTCCAGATTCCATGGATTGCGCGTCATCCCACCAAACCACACATCTCCCCAGGCTAATTCACCCAGACTCAACTTCGCTAACAAGACTGCCCCGGCTTCTTCCAATTTTTTTATCACCGTTGCGGTGTGATCCAGGTATTGATCTTTAAATGGGACTGAGCCCCAGGTAGTCTGATATCCTTTCACAGCCAGCAAATCCTTGGCGCCATAGGGAATCCCATGCAGTAATCCGCGGTATTTCCCGGCGGCAATTTCGGCATCTGCTTTCCGAGCCTGTTCCAACGCCAAACTTTCGGTGAGGGTAATTACACAATGCAATTGCGGATCATATCTTTTTAATCGCTCCAGATACAGGCGAGTAAGCGCTACCGAAGTAATTTTTCGCGAGCGCAGCAATTCAGCTAACTCTGAGATGGAATAAAAAGCCAGTTCCTCCAGGTTCTCTGGAACTTTTACTTTACCGACCTTACTCCAGCGTATCGGTTTCTGCTCTTTTTCTGGTTCGAAATCGAGCGGGAGCGGATGGAAGTAAAGGACCGGAGGAATCCAATTTGCCAGAGGAATTTCCCGTAGCTGCTGATAATAGTTTAGATTCTGATGTAATTCATCAAGCATTGAATCATATTCTGCTTCGCTGAAAGATAATCCAATTAACTTCGCAGCGTGCGCTACCTCCTGTTTCGAAAAATCGTTCTGAGCAGACAGAATTGAAACTGCGCTAAGACTCACACAGAGTACAAACCAGCGGATTTTGTTCATATCTTTTCACCCTCTCCTGAAATAATCTGGAATAAAATAATAAACCTGTTCCACCAGGCAAGTCCATAATGACTTTCCCTGCATCCTGATGAGGGTTAATTAGTCCCCGATGTCAATTGACTTCGCAATTTTGACTTTTCTTCTTCATCCAGAAAAGTGGCTTCGACTGCATTTTCCATTAGTTTTTTTAAGGCAGACAGAGGGAAGTCCATTTTCTCATGCAGTAAAATCAATTCATCAGTAATCGTGGAACCAAACATGGTCGGATCATCCGAATTGATAGTGACGTGCAATCCTTTTTCATAAAACTGAGGAAGAGGATGGGTGGACAGCGAATCAAAAACGCGGGTTTTCAGATTACTGGTAACACAGATTTCCAGTGGAATTTTTTTTGCTCGCAAATAATCTAACAAGACAGGATCCTCAACCGAACGCACTCCATGTCCAATTCGTTCTACTTTCAAAGACTTTATAGCTTCCCAGACCGACTCAGGCCCGGCGGCTTCGCCGGCATGAGCGGTGAGGTGGAAATTGCGACGTCTGGCCTCCCGGAATACATCGGCAAAATCTCTGGCAGGAAATTTCTGCTCACTGCCGCCCAATCCGATACCAATCACTTTTGACTTCCGATACGGAGTAATCTGGTTCAACCTCTTTACGGCACTATCTGCGCCATAATCTCTCACCAGATCGGCAATTAAATTGCATTTGATGGAAAACTCGCTTTCAGCCCGCTGCACACCAGAGATAACTGCTTCAGTGATTTCTTCCACTTTCAGATTACCCACCACAAAGTCCCAGGGAGAATAAAACACTTCAGCATAAATGACATTTTGTTTCGCTAACTCTTTGAGGGTATGATAGGTCGACTCTTCAAAATCGGATGCTTCTTTAAAGAATTGATTCTTCCAGAACCATAGTTCAATGAAATGGGCAAAATTTCGAAACACCATTTTTTGGCGGAGATTTTCTGGACTTTTAATGTCAGGATCTCCTCCATACTTCTCAATTAACTGATATAAAAAATCAAAGGTGAATGCTCCTTCCAGATGCAGGTGAAGCTCGACCTTGGGCATCTTTTTAATCATTGAATGATGGGCGGTTTTTTCAGTCATGACTCACTGAATGAGAATTGAAGAATCGCTATAAAAAAATCCGGCAATGCAGGCGGTCATCAGACAGGCCAGGGTGGCGCCAAGCAACGCCCGGAAACCGAGACGAGAAAGATCACGCAATCTTTCCGGCACCAGCGCCGAGATGCCGCCAACAAAGATAGCCAGCGAAGCGACATGGGCAAAACCAGTGAGAGCATAGGTCGTAATCACCACCGAACGGGGAGAGAGCGACATGGTATTGAGTAAGGTGCTCAAATCCTGGAAGGCAGTGACTTCGGTGACAATCATTCTTTCGCCAATAATTCTCGCGATGGGAATAGCATCTTTGAATGGAATACCAATCAAGATTGTGTAGGGATAAAAAATGTAGCCCAATAAACCTTTAAGGCTCCAATCGATTTGCCAACCGGCCCAATTATTTAAGATCCCTCCCAGAAACAGAAAAATCTTATCAACTAAAGCCACAATTCCCAAAAACGCCAGCAGTAAGGCGCAAATTCCTACTACGAGCTTTACTCCTGAATTGGCTCCGTTAATGATGGCTTCAAAAATGTTATTCTCTTTCTCGTAGGACAATTTCACATTTTGACCTAAAGTTTCCGGGGTATCGGTTTCTGGAAACAGGATTTTGGACATGACGACAGCTGATGGAGCATTCATGATGGACGCCGAAACCAAATGTCCCGCGATAGTGGGGAATTTAGCCTTCAGCATAAAGATATATACGGCCAGCATGCTGGAAGCGACAGTGGCCATCCCAGCCGTTAAAATTGTACAGAGTTCAGAGCGGGTCATGGTGCGCAGAAAGGGTCTGATGACAAAGGCGGATTCGATTCCCACAAAAATATTGGAAGCGGCACAGAGAGATTCAGCTCCACTTACTCGCATCAATCGGGTAAAGACATAAGCGAAGAGACGAATAATTTTCTGCATGATGCCCAGATAATACAAAACTCCCACCAGGGCAGCAAAAAATACGATGGTAGGCAGGGCCTGCAAAGCTAAAATAAATCCGAGTGATGCTTCACCGCTTGTGCTTTCACTTCCTGGCGGAAGTGCCAGCCGACCAAACAGAAAAGTTGTCCCGGCGCTGGCACTATTTAAAACCGCCATCACCACGTTATTGACCAGTAGAAAAAAATCGGTACCGATCGGAACTACAAAAATAAATAACGCAAAGGCCACCTGCAGGCCAAGTCCGCCCACCACTACCCGCCAACTGACCAATTTTCGGTTATTGGATAACAACCAGGCAGTGAGAAGCAAAATAAAAAATCCCAGAATATTGAGACCGAACATCGTATACCCCTCTCAATCATTAAGCATCAATGCGGATACCTTCTACCCGAAGTTTTTCACGAACCACCATTTCATCAATTTCTTGCGGAACCCGATACACTTTATTTTCCAGATGAGCGGAAGAAAGAATATAGTGCAGACTGGCTAATTGCAGAGAAAATGACAAATCCAGAATTTCGATAGGATGCCCCAGACCACCGGCAATATTAATAATTCCTCCTCTGGCTAACAGATAGAGACGTTTCCCATTGTTTAACAGATATTCTTCAATATCTTCCCGAACTTCCTGCACCTTTTTGGAAATTTCTTTCAATGCCGGGACATCAATCTCAAAATCGAAGTGACCGGCATTGGCCAGCATAGCGCCATCTTTCATCAATAAAAAATGTTCACGGCGAATCACGGCGGCTTGACCGGTATTGGTCACAAAAAAATCACCCAGCGGTGCTGCTTCCTGCAAGGTCATCACCCGAAAACCATCCATCCGGGCTTCTAATGCTTTCCAGGGATCACGTTCGGTGACAATCACTTCTGCACCCAATCCATGATCCCGCATGGCCACTCCTCTACCCACCCATCCATAGCCAATCGCCACCACTGTTTTTCCAGCTACCGTTTTATTGGTTAAATGCATAATGGCGGTCCAGGTAGATTGACCGGTTCCGTAGCGGTTATCGAACAGGCATTTAGATTTGGCATCATTAATGGCCAGGGCAGGATAGATCAGTTTATTCGCTTGAAAACGCTGGTAGAGTCGATTCACGCCGGTAGTTGTCTCTTCACAAATACCTTTCAAATTCTTACCCAATTCCGGATGTTCATGCAGATATTCGCACACATCTCCGCCGTCGTCCACCACAGCGTGCAGTCCGGATTCGCAGATAGCCTGGATATAAGATCGATAAGCCGAATCATCCGCACCGTGAACAGCGAAAACGTGAATTCCGTTCTTCGCCAGCGCCGCACAAACATCATCCTTGGTGGATAGAGTATTACTGCTGGTAACCCACACCTCGGCACCAAGTTTCTGAATAATTAAAGCAAGATAGGCTGTTTTCGCTTCCAGATGAATACAGAGTCCGATACGTTGGCCAGCAAAAACATTGTTGGTTCGGAAACGCTCATACAGACTGTTCAACACACTCATCGAGCGCGCCACCCAGTCAATCTTCTGCTGTCCCAGCGGAGCAAGATGAATATCTTTGACGATGTATGGTGTTTTCACTTCATTTTCCTCTCAATTTACTCAGACGTAACCAGACCTTATGGTATTTATTCCAGAGGTTTAGGTGGCGGATAGGTCGCATCGATTCGACCTAACTCCCATGGGTCTGCAGTTTTATCCGGATTTTTGAAATAGTAAGGATGAAACAGATAGGCCAGCTTTTTGATAGCCTGGACAGAGCGTGGTCCTGGTCTTTTTAACAAGCTGGAATCATAATGATACACCCGGTCGTTCAACACCGCTTTAATGGTATTAAATCCGGGTCGGTTTTGAATTTCATAAACGGTAGTCACTTCCTCCCGCCCGGCGGTGGGCCACAATGGTGTTAAAATAATATCCGGATTTCGTTTGATGACTTCCTGCAAATCAACCCGGAAAGCCTCTCCCTTGATATCTTCAAAGATATTCCTGCCACCTGCAATTTCAATCATCTGATCCATGGGTGAGCCTGAACCCAATCCATAAGGACCCATGTGGTTAATTTCAAAATAGACTGCCACTCGCGGCAATTTACTGGTTATCGCCCGGATCTCCTCAATCTCATGGCGATATTGTGCGGTAAGTTTTTTCGCTCGATTCAAAGTGCCGGTAGCTTCCCCAATTTTTTCCATCATATCAAACACATCATCCAGGGTGAGGGGTTCGAAATGCATAACCTGGTATCCCTTGGCTCTCAGCTTCTCGGCCATTTCGCGCTGCATTTCGTGAGAGGAAAAAATCAAAGTGGGTTTAAGTGAATCAATCAATTCATAATTTATCTCCACGAAACTGCTAACCACCGGGATTTTTTTCTTTAACTCATCAGCCACACTGATGAACTTATACTCATCATATTTTACCCAGCCCGGGATCTCCTGAACCTCGGGAGGATAATTGCAATATTGAGTCCATCCCACAATCTTATCCTGCAGACCAAGCGCATAGAGAATCTCCGTGTAGTTGGGAGATAAACAAATAAGGCGTTGATTCTTTGCCTTTCCTACATCGCCACAATGCATAAATAATATCAAAACAGCGGTAAGCACACATAATTGATAAATAAAGAACCGAATGTTCCTCTTCATGACTATCTCCTTCAAAAAGAGAACAGAAGGGATAATCGGGATTCGCCGGTTATCCCTTCCTTATTTCATCATTCCAAAATCATTCCACTTTTGCCGTCAGAGACGATGGGCTATCTCCTACTTGATAGGTCGCCAGAATCGTATTGTCTTTATTCAGTTTAATGACCTGGTCGTCATCCCACACCGAGACATACACATTGCCATCGGGATCAACATACACGCCAGAGCCGCCTTTTCCCAGGAAATAATTCTCTGTGCTGTGAATGATCGCTTTTGTTTCGGTGTTATATACCAGGAGGCCCATACCCCATACCCCCAGATAGCCGCGTTTGTCGACCGAAGAGATGCGGATAATTCCAGGGGATCCGCCGACATCGATGGAGTCAGTTACGGTATCGGTAGTCGGATTAATGATAAACACTTTCCCGAATACGCTGAAATAGTCACCTGTGCAGACAACGTGCAGTTTACCATCTGGCGCCAGAGCGATATCTTGTGGATTCATGCCCACATTGATGGTTTTAACCACATTATCAGTGGCGGCGTCAATCACGGTAACCGTGCCCTGCCCATAAGTGAAAGTTCCCCCATCAAAGGCAGTATTGGCCGCATAGACTTTGTTATTATGGATGATGATACCTGTAGTGCCCACGCCAGCATCGATGGTATTGGTGACGGTCTTTGAAGCCAGATTCACTTTAAGCACCTTGTTGGAGACCGAGCACGCTACATAGGCAGTATTGTCGTTATAAATAGCCATATTCATGGGATTATGTCCGCTTCCTAAGGGGATCGGCGTTTCCACACTCAGGTTGTCGGTATTAAAAACCATAATGTTGTTGGAACCCGAATTTACGCAATACAATTTCCCATTGTGATATAACAACTGATTGGGCCAGGTTCCTACCGTTGCCACATTATTATACACCATGTTGTCCTCTAAAGCAATTACCGAGATGCTGGTAGCAATGGCATTCAGAACAAAGACTGCTTTTGCACTGGGAGGGGCGGGTGGTTTAGTAGGCTCTTCTTCCTTGCAACTGAAAAAGGTCACAGCCAAAATAGAGATAACGGATAAAACGTTCATTAACTTCTTCATAGTAAATCTCCTCCATTTAGTGAGTAAACATTTATTTAATTAATTAAGAGAGATTCCTACCGTAAACCGGATTTCCCTTCCCGGAATAGGTTGGTAGCGAATAATCTCATACTGTTCGTCAAAAATGTTTCTGATCTGTAATGACCATTGGGGTTGCCATCTTTTATACTTCGTACTGACAGTAAAAATCACATCGGACGTGTTATAGCTCTCCAGAAAGATGGTATTGGCCGGATTGATAAAGCGTCGTCCCACATATTGAAAGTCGTACTTTAAGGTAAATATCCGCCAGCTGGACATCAGCGAAATGTTCAAGGAATTTTTCGGTCGATACACCAGAAATTTATTTTTTACCGTAGGTGCCTCTGATAAATTCCGTGCATCCAAAAGAGTGTAATTCACATTCACTGACAGCCATTTCCTTATGGGTTCGGCGGTCATACTCCATTCTACACCCTGATTTCGGGCCTTATCCACATTCAGGGGCATCCAGATTTGTCCCACGGACTGCCACAGAATCAGATCATTTAAAGTGATATTAAAATAGCTCACATCCAGCGCCAATCCATGAAAGACTGGATAGCGAAAACGTAAACCCACATCCCAGTCAAATCCGTTTTCCGCTTTCAGATCTGGATTACCTTTCGTCCAGGCATCCGGTGGCCAATAGAGTTCATTAAAATTAGGAGCGCGATAGCTGAGCCCGACATTCCATTTTAATGACGTCCGCCAGTTTTCGCCGAAATTAAATACTCCACCCACTTTAGGCGAGAAATGATTTTTAAAATCAGAAAAACTGTCGAAGCGAAGGGCCGAAACAAATGAGATAGATTTCAGGAGAGAAGATCTTCCAAAATTAAAGAAGGATTCTTCCTGCACAAAAATAAAATAAGAATTCCGGAAATGATCCTCAGGAAACTCCGGGCTCTGTAAGGCATCGTGACGATATCCCAGACCAGAAGTCAGCACCACCGCCGAAGTAAGGATGGTCTGAAGCTGAGCTTCACTTCCCAGGGTTCGATTTTTATAACGGCTATCCACCGCGACCAGCCCTTCATCATTTCTATATCGATATTTTAGCTGATGCGCATAGGTCTGTAGACGAAAATCATTTCTGAAATTGAACACTTTTCCACTGAATACTCCATTGAACTGTTCATTTCGATTCCATAAACGAGCATGGTAATAAGGTAATTCAATAGTGCCGGGACTCCCACGTTCTGACCAATAATATTTATATGAAAATTCCAGTTGCTTTTGATAATGTGGATCGCCCAAAGAAAGGTAGAATCGAGAGAAAAAATCGTCGGAGTTGATATCATTGTTCTGCTTATTTTTTTTCGTTCCATCAAGATCCGTATAAGGAAAATTACCCTGGCTGGTGAGTTTTTTATAACCGATTGATCCCCCCAGTTTTTCCTTCCGAAAATTCAGTGAACTTTCATAGGAATGAGAACCGAATGAACCACGCAGATAGCGCACGGTTCCCGAGACAGGATAGTCTTCGCTTCCTTTGCGAGTGATGATATTGATTACCCCACCCACCGCATCAGCACCATAGAGTGCCGAATTGCCACCGCGTACCACTTCGATCTTTTCGATTCCTTCCATGGAAAGCGTGCTGAAATCCACCTGACCGCTCTGGGCATCATTCAGGCGTTGTCCATCCAGCAATACCAGCACCTGTTCGGCACTTGATCCACGTAAGGAAATGGTCTTTGTTCCTCCCAATCCCCCATAATCCTTTATGAATACACCCTGCATATTTTTCAAAACTTCAGCCACATTCTGGGGATTGACCAGCTCAATGAGTTCTCGCTCCACCACATCCACCGAAGAGGGAACCTCACTGCTCAGTGAATTAGTCCGAGTGGCTGTGACGACAATTTTATCTGGATAATTCAAAACAGCAGGCTTCAGGAGAAAATTTATTTCTTTGGATTCGCCTGGTTCGATTTTAATGATTTTACCAGTGATAGATAAATACCCCATCATCATTACTGTTAGTTTATAGGTACCCGGAGGTAATTCGGGAATATAAAAGCTTCCATCGGCAGTGGTTTCGGCACCCATTTTACCGGGCTCTAAAAATATACAGGCTTTCTCAATGGGTTCGCCCGTATGGCTATCCTTGATAAAACCATATAGTTTGCCCCGCGTCTGAGCAAAAAGCCCAACCACAAGAATAGCGTGCACCATAAAAAACAAAAATAAGAATCGTGATACCTTCATATATATTTTTACATATCAAAACCAAGCGATATTTTGTACAACCGACCAGGTTCAGCCGTGTTGAGCACATATTGAAAATCTTCATCGGTAATATTGGTAATTTCCGTAGTAATATTCCATTGAATTTTACTAATGAAAAAACGATAGGTCATATTGGTATCTATTAGATTCAGAGACGGTAACCAGGCCGTATTGGCCGCATTGGTGAATCGCAGTCCCAGATAATGATATAAAATATTCCATTCAAATTGCTTCAAGCGCAAGGTACAGGTGAGATCCAGCTTATTTTTCGGCCGATAAATAATATACTTATTGTAGCGACTTACATCTGGCCCTTTATCCAGAGCTTCCATATAGGTATATTCACTGTTTAATAAAATTTTTCCTTTGAAAAGATCAAGCGTAGCAGAGAGCTCAACACCGGTAGTAAGCGTTTTCGAAATATTTTTAGGAGTCCACAGATTGTTGAGTGCCGGATCCTGTGCCCATAATATAAGATCAGTTACCTTATTATAAAAGAAGTTCACGGCACCCATGGATTGGATGAAAGCCACAGGATAGGACAGGTTGAGACCCACATCAAAATTATAACCGATCTCTGGTTTGAGGTTTGGATTCCCCACCGCAAATGCATCGCGTGGCCAATATAGATCATTAAACGTCGGAGCCCGGTAGGAACGGGTAATATGAGATTGCAGGGTGGTATTCAGTTTACCAGCACGAACAAAATTGAGGCTTAGGCGAGGACTTAATTCCGGATCAAAATCAGAAGGAGCATCATAGCGAAGGGCCAGTGCTACATCCCAGTTAGTAATCAGAAAATTAGCCGGTCTGGCAAAAGTGATGGTGGTAAAAGCGCTATGGGTATCTCGCTTTTTCTTACCCACATCAGTGCTATTGATTCGATCGTGTCTGAAAGTGTAACCATAAGAGAGATCCAGGGTCTTCGTCAGTTTACCGGATTGTTGTGCATCTATTCCTAAGGCATAGTTGTCATGATCGCTATGGACAGGAACCAGACCATCGGGATCGTCGAATTTTGTTTCATAATCCAGAAAATAACTCTGCAATTTCAGTCCAAATTCTTTGAACAGTTTGTTATAATCATAATTCACATTATAAGATTTATTGTCAAAACGAATCCTGGCGTTGGGAGTGAGATTGTCCACCATCCCGGGTGTACCATTGTCTGCCTTAAAGTAGCTAAATGAAGCATTGACATTTTGGTTTTCACTGATTAGCATCCCACCTTTAATAAAGGCATAATGGGAGGACTGATTATTATTCACCAGGTGGATACGCTGACCATAGGGATTGCTATAGAGGAAATCTCCAGCCCAGGTCTCCCTCTTATAAGAGACAAGGTAGTTATATTTCGATACGGAGAGGGAATGGTTCAATCCATAAATCTGCTGATTATAGGCGCCATAACTTGCTCTAACTCCAAAATGAGAAACTGTTTTTTCTTCTTTTTTCGATTTGGAGGTGATGATAATTACTCCACCCACTGCATCGGCGCCATATTGAGCGGAGCGTCCACCGCGCAGTAATTCTATTTTTTCAATGTTTTCAATTGAAATCGTGTTTACCCTTACCCCGGTGGTGCCGGCAGTATTTAATCGTTGACCGTCAAAGATGATAACCACTTTAGACGAACTCACTTCGCGCAGCGAAACTTCACCTAATGAACTCACCGAAACTCCGGAGAGATTTTGTAAGGCATCGCCTACATTCTCACAATTTAATTTTTTAAAATCTTCTGCAGTAAGAACTACCCGCTCCGTCATACGATCATGCTTTACTCTGGTGCTATCATCATTGGCTACACCCACCCATACCCAACTAAGAATGAGAATAAACATATAACGCATCATAATTTCTCCCATCATGCTATGGAGTACTTGATCTGGTTAACTAATTTTTCAAGCTTAAAGGCATATTGATCTAAATGTAAATGATTGACGTTTTCTATTTTTTCAATCCATTCAGGCGGAAAACTGCTGGCTCCTGAATATGCCCCACATATGGCACCAACGATAGAAGCCGTTGTATCACAATCTCCGCCCAGATTAACCGCAATTTTAATCGCTTCTACTGGATTCCCTTCCGCCATTTTTACGATTGCCAGACAGAGCGGTACTGTTTCAGTCATCAATACCCCGGCCCCAATCACTTGATACAGTTTATTCATGATTTTTTCACGATCATAATTTTCAGCAACGATAGAAAGGGCTAACTTTGTACGTTCCAAAATGGATGCGCCAAACCAGATGTTCCCCTTCTTTAATCCCAGTTGGGCGGCCTGCAAAGCGCATTCAATGATACAATCGATGCTCATTTTTTTTCGTATAGCACTGCCTATGGCCATCGCAATTGCAGCGGCACCGGCAATGGCAATATTGGTATTATGAGTAGGTAAACACGCCAGGGCCACTGCTTCCACCGTCTGCTCCAAATTCCCCATGGAATAAATACCAACAGGACTGATTTTCATGGCTGCCCCATTGGTATCCCCAACTAATCCCGCTTCCTCTATGGGTCGACCTGAACGTATGGCATATAGACTGCGCAAGGTACTGGGACCCAGCATCATGGAATGAAAAGCCCCCATAGATTCCGCCCATTGAATCAGGCGGTGGGCAATATCATCAGGATTTACCTCACCATTTGCAATCAATGAATCCGCCACCAGAAGAGTTTGTTGGGTATCGTCGGTGACTTCTCCAGCTTGCATACCCTTATGAATGACATGATCAGGCGGAGCCGGTACGAAATCTTTAATTCCACCATGAAACGTTTTACGAATAGTCTCCGGATCCATCATAGAAGAAGGCATACCCATCGCATCACCTACTGCCACTCCAACTAAACAACCATAAATTTTATCATACAGTTCAGACATATCTATTCCTTTATCATAAGTTTCCATAATGAGCGGCTTTTATGAAAAATAAAAAAATAAGCGCGACCAAAAAAACGATACTCATGATCACATCAATCGGCCTGGCTTTTATTTCTTGTAAAACTGTCCATTTTCTCGTAGCCCCAAAACCACGATTTAGCATGGCCATCGCCAGGTTTTCTGACATGCGCAAAGATTCCACAATCATAGGAATCATTACCGGGATATAGGCTTTCACTCTTTTAAAAAGACCGGTATTTTCAAACGTGGCTCCCCGAGCCCGTTGCGCTTCTATAATTTGCTGAGCTTTATTTTCCATGGTTGGAATAAAACGAATAGCCGTCGTAATGATAAATGAAATTTTATACGAGACCCGGACCTTCCTTAAAAGCTGCAGAAAATCATCCAGAGATGTGGTGTAGGTGAGAATGGTAGAAGAAATGACCAGAGTAAATATGCGCAGGCTAAGCGAAATTCCCAGCAAAATTCCTCCCACGGTACAGCTAATGAAGTTGCCGGGAAAAAAAGTAAATAACACTATCCTGGACAGTGGTTTCTGAAAAGAATCTGGTTGATATGACACCGCCGATAACAGTATAATCAACACCACAATTGGCAGAAGGGTGAAAAAAGTAATCTTTAATTTCTGCAGAGAAATTTTAATTCTATAAGCCAGCCAGAGACATCCGATCACAATCACCATATTATACAGCGGATGCGAAAATAAAAAAGCAGCCACAATAATTAACAGGAAACCAATTAATTTGGTGCGCACATCCAGACGATGAAGAAAAGAATTGCCAGCTTGATATTCTATGAACACACGCTACCTCTCAGATAATTTCGGATAAATTCCAGCATCTCTTCTAATTTTATTACGTGTGGAGGGACGCCGAATTCTCTTAACTGCTCCGCTAATAACGAAATTTGAGGCGGCAAAAGAGCATGCGCTCTCAGGAAATTTAAATCGCTTAAAACCATATTTGCCCTGCCATCTCTCACGATGGATCCGTTCTCCATTATAATAATCCTGTCCATATATTCAGCCGCCAGACGGGTATTATGGGTAATGAGAATTAAGGTATGACCTTTTTCTTTTAATTTCACAATTTCTTCCATAATGGCGACTGAGCCCTCCCAATCTAAACCGGTAGTTGGTTCATCAATAACAATGATCTGGGGCTGAATAGCTAACACCGAAGCAATGGCTAATTTTTGCCGCTCTCCTTTACTTAGATTAAAAGGATGGATCTTCTCCTTGCCTATGAGCGCAGTGTGCTGCAGAGCTTCCTGAATGCGTTTGTCAAGAGCGGCGCGGTCTATTCCAAGATTCAGTAATCCGAAAGCGATTTCCTCGTACACCGATGAAGAGAATATCTGATGATCTGGATTCTGGAAGACATAACCGACGCGGCTGCTCAACTGCTCAATAGAAGCCTGGCGAGTATCCAGACCATCGACCAATACTTTTCCGGAGGTTGGCTTCAGCAGCCCATTCACATGTTTAAGAAGGGTAGTTTTACCCGCACCATTCCGCCCAATTATTCCAACAATTTCTCCTTCATAAAAGCTGACAGATACATTTTTTACCGCCTGCAGGCCGGTATCATAGGAATGACTAAGATCCTGGATATCGATTACTTTTTGATGTTTCACAGGCAGCGGATTTTCTGAAGAATACGATGATAGTGAAACTGCTGGTAAAGGATCGATTTGATTTTTAAGAATCGATCTTAATTCCTCAACGGCGCTGTCCAGGCCGGTGGGAAGAACACGCTTGGTATATATACCATCCGCCCTCAGGCGGCGGAATAAATCACTTACCACAGGCAGTTGCAAACTGTATTGACGGGGAAGGTCTGGATCACTGAAGAAGTCCCGCGGTGGTCCCTGGTAAACAATCTGTCCCTGTTCAATTACCCATAATTCATCCGCTTTATCGATTACAAATTGTGAATCATGGGTACTAAATAAAATAGTATGTTTCCCGGTCTGTTTTAATTGCAATAAAGTGTGGTAAATGGATTCTGCCCCCTGCGGATCTAATTCTGAAGTCGGTTCATCCAATACCAGTATTGGCGACTCCAGTGCCAGCACACCCGCAATAGCCAATCGCTGTTTTTCACCACCGGAGAGTCGATCGGGACTGGTATGGCGATAAGGATCCAGTTGTACGGTATGGATAGCAAAGTCTACATTCTTTTCAATCTTCTGGCGGGGATAAGCCAAATTGCAGGGACCGAAGGCCACATCTTTTTCCACCGTTAATCCCAGAATTTGAGTTTCGGCATCCTGCATCACAAATCCCACATAGGGAACCAGTTTTTGGATAGACATTTCTTGAGTGTTGAAGCCTTGTACCAGAACCTGTCCTTTAAATTTACCTTCACTGAAATGAGGGATTAACCCATTAATAGTGCTGAGCAAAGTTGTTTTTCCGGCGGCGGTGCGCCCCATAACAGCAATCAGCTTATTTCTACTCACATCTATATTTATATTGGTCAATGAGGCCTGTGAAGCTTTTGGATATTGATAAGAAACATTCTTAAAACTCAGTTCTAAGAACGTTTCTGTACTGGCATTTTGGTCAGTCACTGGATCAGGCATGGGCAAGATATCCTACATTTGTTAAGGGTAATTCCAAGAACTTCAGTAATTTTAATTCAGCTTCGGGCTGGCAGGAAACCAGCACACAGGTGCTGGGACCCGCTGATTTGTGCAGATCGACTACCGATTGATTTACCGGGATGAAATTCATTTGGGCCAGAGTGGCCATCTGCCGGGCTTCATACAATACTCCCCGGGAACCCACTGGCAGAACATCATGAATTCCTTCCACCCGCATCACTCTCTTCAGTTCAGAAACTTTAATAATCTCTCTATCGTCCAGACGGACCACATCTACCGGACCCGATTTAGGCAAACCGAGACAAAGCACCTGATCTCCAACTTTTGATTTTCCGGGTCGGAAATCTGCCTCCTTCACCAGTCCCAGAACGACCGTGCCAATTCCGGTCATGCTGGTTGGAACATTATCTTCGGTACTGCCAGAAAGAGGAAAATCCATTCCCAATCCCGCTTCGGCTAATTCTGCACGAATTCCATGAATAATTTCTGTGCCGTGGGGATGCATAGGTAGAGTCAGCATATCAAAAGCGGCTAATGGTAAAGCTCCACAGGCAATTATTTCCATCAATGGAACTCGAATGGCAAAACGTCCTAGCAAATAATCAGAGCATTTCACCACATCCGCTGGCAGTGAACCTATTCCTCCGTCAGAATCGACCGCAATGATCAGTGAAAACTGGTTTCCTAAATCTATTCTAGTTACATCTCGAACCTGCCGGGTGGGGAAAAGAGCCGTTCCATTTTTTAAAGAAAAGTACAGGTCCTCAAATTTTTTTTCCCAATTCATACTCATATCAGATTACTCTTTTTAACTATTCTATAAGCGAGCGAAGCAATCAGAACATTTACCAGAGAGGCAAACAAAAGCGGAAGAATGAGAGCGGTAGCCATCCCGGTACCTCCGAAGGGAATGATCAGGAAAGCCGAAAGCACTCCATTCAAAAGCACAGCAATAATAATTCCCAGCGTAAGATTAATTTTTCTGGCAATAAAAGAAAAGATAGAAGCATAACAAGCCATTTGCAAAGCAATGTAGATATGCACCGGCAATCCCAACGGAAACCCTGTTGTAAAGGCGGTTAGCAAATGTCCCAAACCTGCAACGATGGCGCCCTCACCCCATCCAAAAGAAACGGCCGAGAAATATCCCGTGCAGGAATCCAATGCGACGGTTCCGGTAGGGCTGGGTACTTTGATGAGGGCCCCCACGGCACTGATAGCAATCAAGACTGACATACGCGCAAT
>CAYMXZ010000011.1:0-32117 GCA_964394475.1 uncultured Caldithrix sp.
AGAGAGGAGTGGGCGAGGTTTCGATGATGCGATGGATGTAGAAAGGACCTTCTTTTTGAGTAACACCAGAATATTCCATTAACTCAATAAAAGCTTTCTTCCCGATCATGTTAAAAATATTTTTGTCAGGAAAACTAGCTTCCTGTAAGCTTACGCTAAAACTATCGATCCGACTATTTGCTCTAAGAGATTTATTTAAATCAAATTCTGGTATACTTAATCTAATTTCCTGAATGTCATTAATGCCATCTGGATCATCGGCTATCACATTCAATACAATTTCATAGTATGGATCCGGCCACCATTGATCGATAAACTGACTATAAAAATATAATTGCTTAATGAAAGGCAATCCGTTTAAATAAATGAATAGTGGTTTAGAAACTAATGAATCGGTATGAAAAGTAGTTGTATCTGTTTGATAATGAGATTTAGAGGTAACCAACTGATAGGATCCTGCTAATAGTTTGTCAAAAATGAAATTTCCCGCATTATCTGAGAAGGTAAAATAATTTCCTGGTGTAAGGAGCAGAAGACAACTATCCAAAGGTGTATAAGGATTATTCTTTTGAGATACTCGACCAGATATTTGTAAGTTTATCTCGCTGTTGTAAAACGGATCGAGGGGATTGCTGTGGGGAGGATCAGGTACACAGGACACCAGAGCAGTGCCCCATGATACAAATAAAATTAGTCTTTTCCAAAAGTCTAATTTTCTTTTCATTGGATAAAAATATAGAAATAATTCATGTTTCAGTAAAGCAGAAACTAACTGATTATCTACTTCTAATAAAGGGTATTCACAATATTTGTTTTAAAGATTTAATAGATAACGTATATCGCTTCTACCATATTTATCTGACCTTTTGTTATCAGTGAACTGTAAAAAAATTTTGTTTTTTCTCCTTTCTTCATTACTTTTAAGCAAATATAATTGGAAAAAATATGACTCGAAAAAGAATCATTGTGATAGGCGATCGGGTGCTGATCAAACCAGATCTGAATGAGGATCGCACCAAAGTGGGCCTCTACCTTCCCCAAACCGTAAAAGATAAAGAGGATGTGATCGGCGGAAGAGTAGTTCAGACTGGTCCCGGTATCCCACTCGCCGATCCAGCCGATTTATCAGAAGAACCGTGGAAAAGACGAGAGAAGGAAGTTAAGTTTTTACCGGTTCAGGCTCGTCCAGGAGATTATGCCCTCTTCCTGCAAAAAGCCGGAGTGGAAATTAAGTATGAAGGGGAAAAATATATTATTGTCCCCCAGAGTGCCATTTTAATTCTCATCCGTGAAGAGGAGTTAACCAACGATCTGGATATCCTGCCTGATAATGATGAATCAACCTTCTAAGCCATAGCTACCTTCATCTAATTCTTTTACTTTTGAGCGATTACTCCGTTGTATGACAATTTTACAGCACGAAATCCAATTTCTTTTAGTCGACGTTGGGTGTCTACGGCTAGGGGAATTCGTCGAATTCTGCGCTGGGGATCGCCGGTATAATGATATAATTCCCCTCCTTTTTTCAAAATACGATATAAATCCTGATAAAATGATGAACTATATAATTCGGTGGCCAGACTATAGCGTGGCGGATCATGGATAATTGAATCAAAAAATTCTGATGGGACAAAAGTCACCAGCTGGTTTACCGACAATACCATCGGCTTAATTTTGGGATTGCCGAATAATGGCTGTGACCAGGGATTCTGGCGAGATAATCGGTGAACATTAATGTCATTTTCACAGGTGTATACTTGAATAACGGCCGAATTCTGAGCACTGGCTATTGCCGTATATCCTAAGCCGGTGCAAGTATCCAGCACCAGCCCTCTCAAATACTTAAAAGATTTGATCTTACAGGACGTATCTTGGGCGGGATCGCTGTTCTGTGTGATATGCATTTTAATTCCACTGATTTCAATGGTCGGTGGTTTTGCAGATGCCACATAGATCATTTTATAATACTTATTGGTTCGTTCGTCAAATATCTGCCATTTTTTCCAGTTGCCGTTCTCATAAATTAATATAGAGCGAGATTCATCTTCTAAAAGAAGATTTTCAGGTAGAAAAATTTGCCGCTGGTCAATGATAAATTTATCGGGTGCAATGAAATTAACTACACATCTGGATATCCCTAAATCGAGTGAGATTTCTTTGACAAGAGGGAAGTGAGAGGGAGGTATTCTTTTAAGGGAGTAGATCTGATCTGAAGTCAGAAAAAGTAATGAAGTCTTCTCTTTCGATGTAGCAGAAAAATCGCCTGATGGTAAATTTATTTTCTTTTTGGTGCTCATCGCTTAAAATCATATTTTATTTTATTCATTGGAAATTTAGAAAATTTTTTTCCAAATTAAGCACCATTTTATATGAAACATAATTAAGGCGAGCACGAATTGAGGCTGAGGCATTCATGATGGGATTAATTGGTATTCGTCGCGAAAATAAAGATCTTACCGAAAGAAGGTCACCTCTGACCCCAGGTCAGGTAAAAGAACTTATTGAAACGCATAAAATTCAAGTGAAAATTGAACCGGCTTCTAACCGGATTTATAAAGATTCTGAATATAAAGAAGCTGGGGCATCGGTCACCAGCGACCTATCTGATTGCAATATCATTTTTGGAGTAAAAGAAATCCCAACCTCAGACCTTAACCCCAAACAGATCTATTGTTTTTTTTCTCATACCATTAAAGGTCAACCCCATAATATGCCCATGCTGAAGAGAATCTTAGATTTAAGAGATACCTTGCTAGATTATGAGAGGGTAGTAGACAACCAGGGTAAGCGTCTTATCTTTTTTGGGAATTTTGCAGGATATGCGGGACTAATCGATACATTTTGGGCTCTGGGGTTACGACTGAACTGGGAGGGGATAGCTAATCCTTTCAGTGAGATAAAACAGGCTAAGGATTATGAAAATCTTAGCGCTGCTCGGCAGGCTTTCACACACCTGGGGAAAAAAATTGAAAGGGAAGGTATACCCTCCGAGCTGGTTCCGCTATTCTGTGGATTTATTGGTTATGGTCATGTATCCCAGGGAGCTCAGGAAATTTTTGATTTATTGCCTCATGAAACCATCGAGGCACATAAGGTGCCAGAATTCTTTGAACGCCGGAAGTTTTCAGATAAAAAATTGTATAAAGTCGTATTTAAGGAATCGGATTTAGTCGTTCCACGAGATCTGAAAGCCCAATTTAACTTACAGGAATATTATCAGACCCCTGAAAAGTATACTGGCATATTTAAGAATTATCTGCCGTATTTTACGGTGCTGGTAAATGGCATTTACTGGGAAGAAAAATATCCCCGCTTGATCACCAAAAGTTTTTTAAAGAATTGGTTCCAGAAAAATCCCAAACCAAGATTGCGGGTAATTGGTGATATCAGCTGTGATGTAAATGGATCCATAGAGTGCACCGTGAAAACCACAAACTCCGAAAATCCTATTTATGTTTATCATCCCTTAACAGAATCTATCAGCGATGGTTATCGCGGTGAGGGTATTGTTATTTTAGCAGTCGATAAATTGCCGACTGAGTTACCACGGGAAGCTTCTGAATATTTTGGACAACAACTGCTACCTTTTTTACCACAACTGGCTAAAACGAATTTCCAGTTACCATTAACCGAACTAAAGCTTCCGATTGAATTTCAGAAAGCACTTATCGTCCATCAAGGTCAACTTACTCCTGATTATAAGTATTTGATAAAATATATTAAAAAATAGTTTGTCGATTATTTCAATATATTTGACTTTATTTTTTGCGGGAAATGAAATCTGAAACTCCCATGATTATCAGAATCTGTAATTTATTAAAAGCGGTTTTTTGCATTCGTGTGAATGTTTTATATTTTTTTCAGTGTTCGATAACGGTGATGATAGTATTGATAAACTAACTGGTTTTTAAGCACCTTTTTCAGCGTGAGGTGATTATCTGATTAGTCGAAGTGATGATTTTTATTTAATTGAAACAGTGAGTAATGAGAGAAAGCCAGATTATTTTTATGGTATTACCCATCAAGTGGAATTGGAAATTTTTTACTCCCCATCCCGGTTTTCCTTAGAAAAAATTCTGATAAATAATCTGATCAATACGAAATTTCAGACGGAGAAAAATTATGAAAAAAGCGCTCATACTTGGCGCCGGAATGGTGGCCAAGCCTATTATTGATTATCTGTTGCGTTTCGAAAATATTTTTGTGATAAATGCTACCCGCACGGTTTCAAAGGCTCAGCTTATTTTACAAAATCGTCCTCATACCCAGGCCATACCGTTGCTGGTCGATAATGAAGCAGATCTGGAAAATGTGATTAAATCCGCCGATATCGTGGTTAGTTTGTTGCCCTATACTTATCATGTCCGAACGGCAAAGATTTGTTTGAAGTACAAAATTCCATTAGTGACGACCTCTTATGTCAGTCCGCAGATGCGAGAATTGGATGAAGAGGCACGAGCAAAAAATATTCTACTGCTAAATGAGATCGGATTAGATCCAGGCATCGACCACATGTCCGCCATGCGAATTATTAACCAGGTTCAGAACCGTCAAGGGAAAATCACTGCTTTTCGCTCCTATTGCGGTGGAATTCCAGCACCTGATTCGAATACCAATCCCTGGGGATATAAATTTTCCTGGAGTCCGCGGGGAGTACTCATGGCCGGTCGGAATAATGCCAGATATTTATGGGAGGGTGAAATCAAAGAAATAGAGGGTAAAGATTTATTTAAAAATAATTGGATGATGAATTTTGAAGGAATGGCTCTGCAGGCATATCCGAATCGTGATTCATTACCTTATATCGATTTGTATGGAATTAAAACGACTCGCACCATGTTCCGAGGAACACTCCGCTATCCGGGATGGTGTGAAACAATGTGGGTAGTCAGTCAGATTGGATTATTGAAAGAGAATGAGATCCCGGCAGTGAAAGGAAGAACGTACCGAGAAATTCTCAGTCAGATTTTGGGGATCAATCCCGAAAGTGATTTGAGGGATTTCATTTGCCAGAAAGCCGATATAACTCGCGATCATGAGGCGATCAGCAGACTGGAGTGGCTGGGTTTGTTCGGTGATGAAATCTGTGAACAAGAAAAAACAACTCCCATTGATTTTTTATCGATGGTGATGCAGCAAAAAATGCAATATCTTGAAAATGAGCGTGACATGATTATCCTGCATCATGAATTTGAGGCAGAATTTAAGGATAAAACCGAATCGATCACATCTACCTTAATAGATTATGGTATACCGGGCAGGGATTCGGCGATGTCCCGCACCGTATCTTTGCCGGCAGCAATTGCGGTTCGATTAATTCTGGAGGGTAGAATAAGAGAGCAGGGTGTTCGTATTCCAGTCGATCCGGAAATCTATGAGCCGGTGATGGATGAATTAGAACAATTGGGAATCGTCTGCCAGGAAAAGACTCAGTTGCATCTTAAAGGTAAGAAGTAGATTCGCCGCTTGACACACTAATGGTTGGGTATTAAATTGGCGCGGTATTTAGCCGGAGTGGCGGAATTGGCAGACGCGCTGGACTCAAAATCCAGTATGGGTGAAACCGTGTGAGGGTTCGAGTCCCTCCTCCGGCACGAAGATATTTTAGATTTTAGATATAAGATTTTAGAATCATTAATATTTTTCATTTCAGAAGTAGCATAACACCGAAATCAAATCTCAAATCTCAAATATAAAATATAAAATGCCTTTCAGGCTGAAAATATTAGATTTTATATATAAAATTTTAGATTGAGGGGAAATTAATAATAGTTGTTTGAAAGAGAGCGGCCGGCGAGGTCGCTTTTTTCTTAATGGTAGAAGTATGAGGGTTCCCTGCCTGGCTGCTGGTGATATCGCCAAAAATACAATCCCTGCTAAACTACACAAACCGAACAGCATCAATCTGGCTCAATATTTTTGTTTAAATTTTTACTTTCTGAGATGTGTGTTTTTTAACACATTTTATCAGAATTGTCAATATATTTAAAATGATGATTATTGAATTTTTTAAAATTCAAGATCTTGTGAAAATTAAAGATTTTTAAAAAGGAATTTTGCTTATAAAGGATTATAGGGATTCAAATTGAGCTCGTTCTCAAAACGTCCGAAAACCTCCCATACCATTTCTCTGATTCAGGGATATTCTTATTCACTTTTTATAATAGATTCTATTTCTCTTTCCTATTTATCAGTTACTTAACAAGCATACTGATGAAATGATGAAGAAAAGGATAAGATAATCAGATGCCATATTCTGTGGCATCACTTGATAAGGATGAGACAGATAATAAAGGATGTTAAATGGAAAAAGTTGGTATAACTTTTTCGCAATAAAAGATGGGTGTGAAAAACCACCTTTAATGGAAAGTATCTGTCGTTCATTTAAAAAAGGGAGTATCTGTGAATTGAGGGTTACAGTAGTTCTTGTAACTGAGCTGGCGGAGCTATTTATAAATACATATTCTTTAACATTATAGAAAATATGAGTGATGACTATGTTTTTAAAAGAAACAACTAATGTTCATTTAAAATTATCGAGAAAAATTAGTGGAATGTTTTACCATCATGGTTCAGATTTAAGATTGTTATTTCATGCTAATACACTGAATAAAACGCATGGCTGGAATATTTTCGAAATATGGCGTATTATAATTTTCTCGATCTTCCTATTGTTATATTGTTATGATTTTTCTTTCAGTCAGGATAATGCCTATACAATCAATAAAAAGGATCTTTTAGAGATCACCTTCTGGGAATATCCTGAGATGAATGCCCAGGTTCGAGTTCACAATGATGGAACGATTTCTTTGCCTGTAATTGGTAGTCTAAAGGCGGAGGGTTTAACCATTCCTCAACTCAATAAAAAAATCATTACCCAAATGGCCAGCTACAATAAAGTTGTCAATCAGGTGTATATTAAGGTTGTGGAGTATGGGTATAATAAGGTTATTGTAACCGGCCAGGTTTTCTCTCCCGGAAAATATTATTTTGAAGAAATTCCTGACCTATGGGAAATTATCATGGAAGCAGGTGGTCCACTTGAGGGGGCACGCTTGGATGAAGTGCAGATTATACGGAAAGAGAAGGAAGGGGAGGTCATCACTGCTCGGGTGGCTACGGCTCTGAAAGACGGAAAAGTGAGTGAACTTCCGAAAGTATTTCCCGGTGATGCTGTCCATGTCAGAGGTGCCTCCTCACCTTATAAGGTGAGCAGCAAAGGATATGTTTCCAACGAATTTTTTATTGTCGGTGAAGTAGGTTCACCGGGCGTGCAGGAATTTGAGGAAAATTTAAATATTTTAGATGCGATTGGCCAGGCGGGCGGACCAACTTCCGATGCCAATCTTTCAAAGGTCAGTTACGTGGTGGTCCATGAAAGAGGAACAACCGTATCGAAAATCAATCTTAAACACTACTTGAGCAACTCTCTTTCCACCCCATTACCTATCGTGGAGCCAGGCAGCACGATATTTATCCCAAGAAGAAGTAGAGTTTCTCCTTTCTTAACCACCATCCTGACCACCACTATTGCGAGTACTATCACTGCCATCATATATGTGAGTGTGAGGTAAAATGAAATTATTTGACAGTAATCTGGACATCCAGGATCATTTCCGTACCTTGAAAAGAAGAAAGTATTATTTCCTGCTTCCTTTTATGTTGGTTTTACTGGTCGGTATTTTTAAGATCACTACCAGAACACCAGAATACGAATCGTATTGTGTGGTGCAAATTACCCCAACTCAATTGCCCAGCAACCTACAGAGGGTAGTGCCCAAAGTGACGTATTACCAGAGGGCAGTCAGCCTTAAGATGCAAATTCTTAATTCTCCAAATTTATTAAAGATAATTGAGAGACTGCGATTGGACGAGGACCAGAAGGTACGTGAAAAAGCATTGCAAATGAAAGATCGAATGCCAGACAAAAATTTAAATGAAATAATCCAGTTCCTTCTTCTAAAAAATCTGCAAAAACAGATGAAGGTGAGAACCTTTGGGGATGACTTCATTGAAATCAGAGTCACCGATCGAGATCCAGAATTCGCCTATAATAAAGTCAAAACCATCCTGGATATTTTCATGGAGGAATTTATCGAGCGAGAATTAACGAGTATCCAAAAAGTCAAAGAATTTAATTATCAACAGTTGGAAATTTATAAGAAAGAATTGGAAGAATCAGAGAGAAGATTAAGTGAATACAAAAAAGAATTAATAGTTGGGCAGGATAACAAAAGTAAAATATTGAGTAGAGAAGCTATAGACCGTATTAATGAAGCGATTGTGGCTATTGATCTTTCCGTCAGAGACCAGGAATCCTATTTAAAAAACCTGAAAAGTCAGCTGTCTTCAAGAGGCCAGAGAACACTTGAAAAATTTCCGACAACTCCTGGCATCAACAATTACTATTCGGAAATACGAATAAAAATTAATCAATTGGCTGAATTGATGAAGCATTATTCATGGAAAAGTTCAGAAGTTATCACTGTAAATAAGAGTATTGTTGATTTAAGGGAAAATATTCGCATCGAACTGGAAAAGTATTTCCGAAATAATTTTCCCGCGCTTGATGCACAAACTTTGCGTCTGATGAATGAAAACGCGATGGCATTGTTAGATCTGGAGATCGCCAATCGTAAAAAAGAAGTTATGAATCAAATCATCATCGATTCCAAATATAGTACATCGACCAGTCAGGCGAATGAACTCACTCAGGCAAAATTGGAAGAAGCTGTCCAGATCAATCGAGATCTGTATAACCTTTTTTTACAACAGATTCAAGGTACGCAAATTGAGGAATCCATTCAGCGAGTGAATGAGCCCAGCCGTTTTAATATTGTCGAACCCCCAATCAAGCCCTTGGAGCCAACCAATGCTGGTATTACTCTGCATCTTTTGCTCACCATCGTATTTGCTCTGATGGCAGGCCTGGGGACCGTTTATTTCAGGGAGTTTCATGACAAATCTATCCGCACCGTGGAAGAAGTGGAACAATTGTTTGAAATCCCGGTGATCGGAGTTATTCCATACTTAGAGAATGAACCATTTGTTCATATAAATTCTTCAGAAAATTCACCGATTCAGTCAGAAAAAAAACATGGAAAAATTACCAAACAATCAGGATAAAACCATCGAATCTTTGAAGAAGTACTTTACCGACACCCCCGGTACTGCCGAGATCGAGCGTTTAGCCGCGAATTTGGATGCCATGCGAGATGGCAGACAAAAACAAATTATATTGATTACCAGCTCTGTTCTGGGAGAAGGTAAAAGTACAGTGGCCTCCCTGCTTGCTCGATCGATAGCTATTCATAAAACCGAGACCGTTCTCATCGATTTTGATCTTCGCCGACCTCATTTACATCATATTTTTGGGGTGAATAGTGAGAATGGTTTGGTTGACATCCTGCGGTCTAATTTACCCTACAGCATGTGCTTGAAAGAAACTTACATTCCCCATTTGATGCTTATCAGCCGTGGAATTCTGGATGTAAGTCCAGCTGAGATCATAACCAGCGATCGCTTGAAACCATTTTTTGAATTTATTAGCAATAAATTTGACAGGATAATTGTGGATTCACCTCCGGTAATTCATGTCAGTGATCCATTACTTCTAAGCAAATTCGCCGATGAAGTCATTTTAGTTATTAAAGCGGGATCGACTCCCCGATATGTAATCAAACGTACCATCAAGATGTTCAACGATATCAAGGTTAAAATCAGCGGAATTGTTCTGAATAATATGGAGAATGCCTTACCTCGTTATTACGACTATAAGTCATATCAGTACCAATATTATCATTATCAGAGCGAAGGAACAGATAATGAAAAAAGAAAAGCGGGTATTTCGAAATGGTGGCCGAAACCCTAATTAAAAACGAAGATAAAGTAAGTATCGTTCTCAACAGCGTTACGATCGAGATGTGAAAGAAAAACGAGTCATCGTTACCTAAAAAAGCTATATGGATGTTATGATGCAGAAAGTGGGTACCCCAAAAATTGCTCAGAAGTTTATTCCTTACTGTGAGCATACGATCATGCAAGAGGAAATTGATGAAATTGTTAATACATTACATTCCAGCTGGCTAACGAAAGGCCCAAAAACCTCACAATTTGAAAATGCATTTTCTGAATATATCGGTTGTAAATATACCATTGCCGTTAGTTCCTGCACGGCTGCTTTGCATTTAACACTATGTGCATATGACCTTAAACCCGGCGATGAAGTCATCACGACGCCGATGACTTTTTGTGCCACCGCCGAGGTGATTGAATATTTACAGGCGAAGCCGGTATTTGTGGATATTGATCCTTCCAATTTCAATATAGATGTCCATCAGATTGAGAGCAAAATTACTCCGCGCACCAAGGCCATATTACCGGTTCACTATGGAGGGATACCTTGCGATCTGAAGCACATTTATGACCTTGCCGAGCGATATCAGCTGAAGGTTATCGAAGATGCAGCTCATGCCGCCGGGACGATGTACGGAAATAAAAAAATTGGTAGTTACGGACACCCGACCGCTTTCAGCTTTTATCCAACTAAAAATATGACGACCGGAGAAGGGGGAGCGGTCACCACTGATGATTATTCACTGGCCGAGAAAATACGAATATTAAGTTTACATGGAATCTCAAAAGATGCCTGGAAAAGATATGATTCACAGGGTAATTGGTACTATGAAGTGACTCATCTGGGATATAAATATAATTTTACTGATCTGCAAGCCGCCCTGGGGATTCAACAATTGAAAAAACTGGATCATTTTAATTCTATCCGTGAAAAATATGCTCAATGGTATTTTGAAGAATTGCAAACGATTCCGGGGATCCAGTTACCCCCATGGTATGAAAGATACTTTAATGGACTTCGTAACAAGGGAATCAAAAATAGCTGGCATCTATTCGTCATGATGGTGGATGAACGATACTTAACAATTGGGCGAAATCAGTTCATCAATGAACTCAAAGACTGTCAGATCGGGACGAGTGTTCATTTTATCCCTCTTCATCTGCACCCGTATTATGCCCAAAAATACGGATACAAAAACGGAGATTATCCAGTTGCTGAATCCGTTTATAGTAAAATTATTTCTCTACCGCTGTATCCCAAACTTACTGAAAATCAAATGCAATATATTATTGATATGATCCGAGAAATTGCTAAACGATTTCAGAAATAACCCAAATGAATAGTGTATCAGATAAATAAAAATGATGAAGCGACTTTTAGATTTTACCATCTCTTTACTGGGACTGATTTTCTTCTTTCCCCTTTTATTTTTAATCTGGGTTGGGGTGAAAGCAAGTGGCCGCGGCCCTGCCTTTGTGAAAGATGAACGAGTTGGTAAAAATCAAAAATTGATCTATTTGTATCGCTTCAGGGTTCACAAAAATCACGATGACGAGCCCACTGTGCCTCACGCCAGACGGAAAGTGGAATTTACCTCCTTCGGTAAATTTTTGAATTCGTTAGGCCTGGATGGCTTGCCATTACTCTTTAATATTTTTAAAGGCGATTTGAGTTTTATTGGTCCTCAACCAGAAAAGAAAGAATTTGTCAAATTTTATTCGAAAGAGCAAAAGCAGGTTTTTAAAATTCGTCCAGGTATTTTAGGTCCATATCATCACTTAGAAGACGAAATCAAAATTTACTATAACGATGGAAGATACAGTTCGAAAAAGTATTATCGAGATGTTGTTTTCCCAGAAAAGGTAAAAGCCGATTTGAGTTATATTCAAAACCGGGGATTAGGACGGGATATATATGTTATACTCGATTACATTAAAATTCGAATTAAAAAGTTCATCCATGAGCAGTTTATAAAAGAAGCTCACAGTCGGAACTATTTTCTGCCAGTGGATATTGTTCTGATATTGCTCTCCTATTTCTTAGCCTATCAGTTGCGTTTTGATTGGAATGTACCACCCCAGGAATTTACAATATTCTTAAAATGCTTTCTGATAGTCTTGATGGTGCGCGTGGCGACCTTTTATGTGTTTGGAATTTACAGGAATCTCTGGAAATACATCGGAGTCAGGGATTTAATCACCATCATTTTGGCCTGCACTGTCAGTTCCATTATCATTATTTCCAGTATTTATTTATTAGGAATCTTTGGACATTCACGCTCTATTTTTTTGATTGATTGGTTTCTATCCATTTCGTTTATCGGTGGATCGAGATTGGGAGTTAGACTGCTGAGTGAAAACGATGGATTGGCAAAAAAAGTCAGGAAAAATGTATTAATCATCGGAGCCGGTGATCTGGGGAATATGGCGTTACAGATGTTACACCTTGATCATCAAAGTCATAACTATGTAGTGGGATTTGTTGATAATGATCATGCTCTTCGAAATAAAACCCTGCATGGAATAAAAGTGTTAGGTGAATACCAGGATATTCCTCAGCTGATTTCGGTTTATCGAATTGATGAAGTCTTAATTGCGGTACCTGAGATATCTTCTCAGGACATGAAGACAATTTTAAACTATTGCAAAGAAGCGAAAATTCGATACCGAATTGTTCCGGCGGTAAATGATATGTTGAGTGGCGCTTACCATCTCTCCCGATTTCGTGAAATCGATATAGCAGACCTGTTCGGGAGGCAGCCTGTCAAATTAGATCTTTCGGCAATTCAATCATTCTTACATAACAAGAGAATCCTGGTTACCGGTGCCGGAGGTTCCATCGGATCTGAATTATGCCGACAGATAACCGAATTTAATCCAGCGAGTATCATTTTAGTAGATAAGAACGAAAATTATCTTCATGAAATCAGATCCGAACTGGAAGCTCAAATTGATTCATTTCCCATCTACTGTCATCTGTGCAATATTACCAATAAGGTAAAAATGGAAGAGATTTTTGACGAATATAGACCAGAGATCATTTTTCACGCCGCTGCTAATAAGCATGTTCCCTTGAGCGAAGAGAATCCAGAAGAAGCGATCTGGAATAATGTGTTTGGTACAAAAATACTGGCCGATTTATCTGAAGAATTTCTGGTGGATGTATTTGTAATGGTTTCTACTGATAAAGCAGTCAATCCTACCAGCATTATGGGAGTTACCAAGAGAATTGCCGAACTCTATGTCCAGGCAAGTTCAGCTAAAAGTCATACAAAATTCGTTACAGTCCGTTTTGGAAATGTACTCAATAGTAACGGTAGTGTTATTCCAATCTTTAAGCGACAGATTGAAAAAGGCGGGCCTGTTACCATCACACATCCGGAAGTCAAACGTTTCTTCATGAGCATTTCAGAAGCTGTACAGCTGATTCTGCAGGTGACCACCATGGGGAAGAGTGGTGAGATTTTTATTCTTGAAATGGGGAAGTCGATACGCATTCTGGATTTAGCCATTGAATTGATTCAGCAATATGGATTTAAGCCTTATGAAGATATCCCGATAAAATTAATTGGTCTTCGACCTGGCGAAAAATTGAATGAAGAATTAGTCGGTCAAAATGAAGAATGGGTACCCACCAAACATGCCAATGTGAAAATTCTGAAATCAAAATATCCAATAGATTTTAACCGCTTTGAAATAGCCCTGGAGAATCTCTTAAATTTTAGATCGTATGACGATCGCGAATCCCTCAACAGAACGATCAGTGATATTGTACCTGAATTTGTTCCCTTTACTGAATATGCCAACAGCTTTAACTATAAAAAGATGAAAAATCATAACCATAATAACCACAATGGTATCTATAAAATTCCGCCTGAGATTGATGATGATATCAGGACTGAATCGAAAAGTTAATATTCTTTAATTTCTTTATGAAGGTTATGTACTCGGGGAAGAGAATTTTCGATATTGCTTTCTCACTATTCGTTTTAATTCTCATATTTCCTCTATTATTACCTGTCGCTATATTGATAAAAATAGATAGTAAAGGACCGGTGTTTTATAAAGCAACACGAGTCGGCCAATATGGCAAGATCTTTAAAATGTGGAAATTCAGGACCATGGTTGAAGGGGCTGATTTAAAGGGGCCGGGTATTACCATATCAAACGATAAAAGAGTTACTCGCATCGGCAGGATATTGCGAAGAACTAAAATTGATGAATTCCCATCATTTCTGAATGTGCTCTGGGGAGATATGAGTGTGGTTGGACCCCGGCCCGAATGCGAAGAATGGGTAAAAAAATACTCTGAAAAAGAAAGAGAGGTTTTGCTGATTAAACCGGGGATTACCGGACCCTCCCAGCTCAAATTCAAAAACGAAGAGGAATTGTTAGAGGGTGAGAATTGGGAACGAAAATATTTCAATTTAATGAGATGCAAATTATCGACGGATTTGAATTATTATGCTGCTAATTCTTTCTTTCAGGATTTAAAAATTATCCTTCAAACTATCATTTGATCGGATCCCCTCCTCATTGATTTTTAAAGGGAAAGATTAGAAAAAATTGACCTTTTCGTTCAAATGAATTACCAGTAAATGCTTTATGATGGAATTTTCTTATCGTGTGTAAAATCCTACCCCCGCGATTTCCTGTATAAGAAACATTATTTTACAAGCTTGATTATTAATAAACCCTGTGAATTAAGATGGAATTAGGATTAGGTCTTTCCGAAATATTAGTAGTTCCTCTTTATGTTGTGGCTATTCTGTCAATACTATTGACTATAACTTACCGAATAGAAATTGGAATTTTCTTTCTTATTCCATTTTTATCTCACCAAAATATTCTGAATTATGTCAATCATTTACCTCTGGGTAAAGATATTAACGATCTTTTATTTTTAGCTATTTTGGTGAAATGGATGATTGATAAAATGAAATCTAATGAAAAATTTCTGGTCTCCACACCCTTGAATTTTCCCATATTTTTATTTTTGGTATGGACATTCATCGGCATATGGTGGGGAGATTTATATTTTGAAAATTCGATACAGTTGAGTCTGGCTAACCCAAGAGTTATTTACTGGAAAAATTTAATCCGCATCCCTTTGCTGTATCTGATCATTGTCAATAATATAAAAAATCCTGATCATAAAAAATTTATTATGATACTCATCATTTTATCCATATTGATGGTTAACCGGGGTTTTTATAATATTGCACGCTGGCGTGACTTTTCGCATTACGATCAAGATCAGAGAATTGGTGGTTTAGATCAGGGTCTGGGCGGCAATGAGCTTGCCGTATATCTGGCCATGTATGTGGTAGTTATTTTATCATTATTTTTGCACTCTCGAGGTTTTATTCTAAAAAGCTTTTTATCGATCCCAATAATATTATCCTATTATTCCATCCTGTTTCTATTCTCCAGGAGTGGATATCTTGCAGCAGTGGTCGGTTGTACGGTTATTGGATTATTGAAAAATAAGTTCGTGCTGATTGGGATTCTGATTTTAATTTTTTCCTGGGAAACCCTATTACCAGTGGCAGTACAGGAAAGAATAGAAATGACAAAAAATGAAGAAGGATATGACGGCACAATTCAGCAAAGGTTCGGGATGTGGAAATTTGGAAAAGAAATTGTGAGCAATAATCCTCTGTTGGGAGCCGGGGTAAACGCTGCACATTTTATTAATATTACACCTGAAGGTTTTAGTGGACAGGTCTGGCATAGTTTCCATAATGCCTATTTGCAACAAACCGTTGAAACAGGTCTGGTAGGACTTGCTATTTATCTCTGGATCTTTGCCTTGATGTTAATCAGTGGTTGGCGCTTATTTCGAGCAGCCACGGAATGGTTTGATAAGGCGATTGGGCTTGGACTCATTGCATGTGTCGCGACCTGTCTGGCGGGAAATATCGCCGGCGGTTATTGGAATTATCTCAGTGTGGTCGGCCATATGTATGTCCTGGCAGGTTTGGTGATGAATAGTTTGCTTGCCCTGGAAAAAAACAAGACTGCTCTTCAATCAAAAAAGAATAAAACTTTTAAGATCTGAAATTTATGGCAGGCATGGAGAAAATATCGATACTCTATCTCATTGACCAGATGAGAGATATGGGTGGAGCAGAAAGAAATCTGGTCAATATTTTAACCTATATTGATCAGAGCCGCTTCCAATATTTTTTGTATACGTTTCAGCTGGAATCACCCATGAAGGAGCTACTGGAGACGGAAAATATTCCCTGCGCACAGATACCATATCCCACATCACCGGAAGGCATCAAGAAGTATCTGGCATTGGTAAGGAAGATAAAACAACAAAAAATAAATATCCTTCATAGTTATTTTGAAAGTTCGGATATCTGGGGAACCTTGTTAGCAAAATTAGCAGGGATTCCCATTATCGTATCCAGTAAACGAGATCTGGGTTTTCTGAAAAGTAAAAAAGTCCTTCTGGCTTATCGCTTTATTAACCCTTTTATCACCAAAATTATCGCGGTATCCGATGCGGTAAAATATCAGGTTTCCATTCAGGAAAAAGTGAGTCTGGATAAAATAGTTACCATCTATAATGGGGTAGACATTTTTAGGTTTAATGGCGATACCGATCAATCCTCTCTTAAAAATGAGTTAAAATTTCATTCTTCCTGGCCGGTGGTGGGGGTAATAGCGAATATAAAACCTATAAAAGGTTTAGAGTATTTTATTCGAGCAGCTGCTGAAATTGTAAAACAATTTCCACATACCCATTTTATTGTGGTCGGCAGTAGTTTACCAACTCCAGAAAGCCAGAATTACTATCGGCAATTGCGAACGCTGATTAATGAATTAAACCTGGGAAAGAATCTTTTTTTTCTGGGCAAGAGAGCCGATATCCCGGAAATTCTTTCCATGATTGATATTTCTGTATTGCCCTCCTTGAGTGAAGGATTTTCGAACACCGTTATTGAATCTATGGCAGCCGGCAAACCAGTAGTGGTTACCGAGGTGGGTGGAAATGCAGAAGCGGTCGTACATGAGAGGACTGGATATGTGGTGCCTGCCCGGGATGTCCATAAACTTGCTGAAGCTGTCTGTACGCTTCTGGCGGATCGGAATTTAGCCCATCGAATGGGACAGGCTGGACGCCTTCGAGCAAAACAGTTTTTTTCTATTGAAACCATGATTTCCAAAATTGAAAATCTTTATCTATCCCTTTTAAATTCATTGGCCTCTCCAATACCCGGCTGATATTATTTGAGCTGTGAATCAAAACCAATTGCTCAAGCATTCACCATTCAGTACTATCCATCATGTCTGAGAGTATTTTAAAAAAGTTACTGAAGCAAGTTTCGATGTATTTTTCCAGTAGTGTGATCATCACTCTGGCGGGATTTATCTCTTTTCCGATCTGGACCCGGGTGTTTACTCCGGCGGAGTACGGGAAGATGAGCATCGCCACTGCGACGCTGGGATTTATCATTGTTCTATCAAAAATGGGGATTAACTCAGCCGCCCTCCGGTTTTATTCGGAGTTTGCCGAACATAAGAGAAATCTGGCATTTACCTATTACTATACCACTTCGTTTCTGAGCATTTTGATTAACAGCCTATTTACGGCAGTCATCTTTCTGCTGGTAATCGAATTTTATCCCGCTTTCCGGTTCGACGCTCAGTATAAAAACATTTTTCGTATTTTACCATTAATGATCATCTTTGAATCCCTCATCGATATTTTTTTACTTTTTTTACGAGCTGAACAAAAGGTCAAACATCATAGCCTTACCAGAATTACCTTTAGATATTCAAATCTGTTAATCAACCTTTTATTCGTTTTAGTATTTAAGCTGGGATTGACAGGCTATTTTATTAGCTGTGCGATCATTGATGGAGTATTTGCACTGGTACTTGGAATCAAATTTTTTCGGCAGGGCAAAATCCGATTCAATCATTTTTCAGTTCCGCTTCTGAAAGAGTCCATTTCCTATGGTTTGCCTTTAATTGGTTTAGAGCTCTCGGCGTTACTGTTAACCACCGGCGATCGCTTTTTATTACAACATTTTTTAGGATCAGGAGCAGTAGGATTATATTCTGTTTCCAGTAATCTGGTCAATTATGTAGTCGATTTTTTTGCGGATGCCTTGAAATTAGCAGTCTTACCAATTCTGATGGCCATCTGGGAGCGAAATGGGAAAGAGGAATCACAACAATTTTTGTCATTGGTATCCAAAATATATATCATCGTCAGTGTACCGATTATTTTTGCTGTGAGTTTTTACGGTCGCGAGTTCATTGTGTTAATTGCCTCTGAAAAATTTGCCGCTGGAGCCGTGATCTTGCCATTTATTGTTGCCGGCCATACTATTCATAAAGCTAATTTTCTATTTGGAGCCGGGCTTTATTTAATGAAAAAGACCAGAGCACTTTCTGCCATCATTTTTGGTTCTGCTATCCTGAATATAATTTTGAATATTATCTTTATTCCCCTGTTAGGACTAATCGGGGCGGCCATTACGACTCTCATTTCTTTTATTATCGAAACCATTCTATTGATAGTGGTCTCTTTTAAGACTGTCAATTTTAAATTCGACGTGTATGCCTTGTTAAAATATGCAGCGATATCCATGATGATGGTAGGTGTGATGTTTACAATCAGGGGGTCCGCTCCATATCAGACTTTCGCTAAAATCATCATTGGATTTTTAACTTATTCCTTCAGTCTTATCCTGTTCGAAAATCAAATCAGGGCCAAAGCTGTCCTGGTATTCGCACGTATTTTTAACAAATAATTCTCATCGATATTTATTTGAGCTGGTTGATAATATCCTCAAAAAAATAGTTTTTTCCACGGACAAGAAAATTGTGATGAAATCTTTTCTAAAAAAAATAGCTCGAAATTCTGGAATATTCAAAATAAGTAGCTGGTTTAATAAAGACCTGTTGACAATTTTTGCTTACCATTGTTTGTTCCCTCACCACGACGAGAATAGACTGACTCATGTGGATAGAAAGCAGATAACGATTGAAGAATTTGAAGAACATCTCAAAATAATTACCAGATATGGTAATCCCGTTTCTTTGCAAGAAGCGGTTACGAAAAAAACACTCCCTCCGCATCCAGTTGTGGTGACTTTCGATGATGGTTATAAAAATAATTATCTGTATGCTTTTCCTCTTTTAAAAGAGTATAACGTTCCGGCCACAATTTTTGTAACCACTGGTTTCATTGACCGGACCACTTACATCTGGCCAGATCAGTTAGAATACATCATCGAGAATGCTCCTTCTGAAAATGTTGATTTATGCTGGGAAAATGAAAAACTACATCTGGAAATGAAATCTCGATCTGGAAAAATTAAATCAATTCGTCTGATAAAAAATTATCTGAAAGACCTGTCAGAATCTCAAAAATTATTTTTCATCGATAAATTGCAAAATCGGTTGGGAGTTGAATATGATTGGTCGAAGATTCCAGAAGATCTCCTGCCATTAAGCTGGGAAGATATGCGGGTGATGAGAGAAAGTGGTTTGATATCGATTGGCTCTCATACCGTTACCCATCCCATACTTTCTCACTGCACAGTAGATCAACAGCGGCAAGAGCTGGAAGAATCTCAGCGGAGAATCGCCGAAGAATTAGGCGCGGAGTGCAATTTATTTGCTTATCCCAATGGAAGAAGAACTGATTATAACCAGGAGACGATTCGATTATTAAAAGAGCTAAACTATTTAGCCGCCGTAACGGTAATTCATGGTTACGTGGAGAAAAACCATCAGGATAATTTCCAATTAAATCGTTTCGGAGGCGATATCAGTCTGGATGCTCTGGGCACCATCGTTTCAGGGTTAAGCCGTATAGTCAGAACAATTTAGGAATCTGAATGAGTTATTATTTTTCAATTATCTCACCGGTTCGGAATGAAGGAAGATATATTGCTGAATGCTTAACTTCATTAGTGAACCAGGAGTATGATAAGAATAAGTATGAAATCCTGATCGTGGATGGAATGTCCACCGATGCCACCCGGGATATCATAAAAGAATTTGCTGCGAAATACCCCAACATAAGAGTTTATGATAATCCTCGCCTGACCGTGCCTTATGGATTGAACATTGGTATCGAACAGGCCAAAGGTAATATTATTGTTCGTGTAGATGGTCACGCCGCTCTGCATAGAGATTATCTGCAACAGTGTGAAAAATACCTGAAGCAAACTCATGCAGAATGCGTGGGTGGCCTTATCGAAAGTGTGAATCAAACTTATATAGGAAGAGCAATTGCTCTGGCCATGTCTTCTCCCTTTGGCGTTGGGAATGTGCGTTTCCGGACCAATGGTAAGGAAGGATTTGTGGATTGCTTAGCCTTTGGGGCTTATCAACGACAGGTATTTGAGAAAATCGGAAATTTTGATGTTGAACTCACTCGCTGTCAGGACGATGATTTTAATTATCGATTGCGACAATTTGGTGGTAAGATTTTTTTCACTCCTCACATAAGAGCAACCTATTATCCCCGATCAAGTTTGAAAAAGTTATGGCAGCAATACTTTGGATATGGATTATGGAAGATCAGAATTTTGCAGAAACATTTTCAAAGAATGCAGTTCAGGCAATTTGTACCTCCTGTTTTTGTTCTATCCCTCATCCTCAGTGCGATCGGGGGGATTTTATGGAAACCGGCCTTTTTTGTTTTTTTATTCATTGTTTCTCTGTATGCGGGAGTCACCCTCCTTGTTTCTCTGCTCATCAGTTTGAAGAAAGGAATCCAATATATGATAATCTTGCCGTTCATTTTTCCTACTATTCATATCAGTTATGGACTGGGGTTTTTAACAGGATTATTGAAATTTAACAAATATTGGTTTACTAAAAGTTAGAAGCTATTACGGTTTATACTCGCTGATTATTTTCAATGAAGTGAGCAAACCTTTAAAATAGGAATGGATAAAAATATGAAAAGATGTACAATCTGTATTCTGCCTGAATCTTATCCCGGGATCACTTTCGATGAAAAGGGGATATGTAACTATTGTAAAAATTATACCAGGATTACTTATTTAGGTAGTGATAGATTAAAAGCAGATTTAGCGGCAGCAGGGAAACGGAAGGGAGATTATGACTGCGTGGTGCCTATCAGTGGAGGCAAAGACAGTACTTATGTGCTCTATCAAATCACGACAATCTATGGTCTGAAAGCGTTAGCTTTCAATTATGATAACGGTGTCACTCATCCCCAAGCCCAGGAAAATGTGCGGACCATTACCAAAATGTTAGGAGTGGATCTGGTTATCAAGAAAAATGAGAAACAGAAAGAGTATCTGATCACAAATTTAAAAGCATATTTGCATAAGCCGGCAGTAGGGATGATACCTCAGTTTTGTACGGGTTGCCGATATGGTATAATTGGAAATGCAGCACATGTAGCAAAAGAATATAATATCCCAATGATCATTATCGGTTGGAGTCCCATAGAAGATACTCCCTTTAAAGAAGCCTACTTAAAAGCCGATGGTCGTTCGGTAAAAACTGGTGTGATCAAGAATCTTATTAAAAATCCATATTATCTGAAGCCTGATAATTTGGTTGCGTCTGTAAAAGATTATTTCCATAGCTACCAAAAAGTGAGAAACTGGAATTTTATTTTAAAGTTGCTTCATCCTGGCATCAGATTGATACAATTCTACGATTATATTCCCTATAATCCCGATGAAATTCAGCGAGTGGTCGAGAAAGAGGTGGGTTGGAAAACCCCCGATTCGAAAAATTCATGGCAATGGGATTGCAAAATAAAGCTCCTACAGAATTATTTTTATAAAAAAACGGTGAATTTTACTGCTACGGATGCTTTTCTCAGTGCTATGGTTAGAGAAGGTTTTATCACTCGCAGTGAAGCGCTAAAGCGATTGGAATATGCCGGACAACAAACGGACGGTAGTCTGGAGTACCTGCACGCGTTTTTAAGAGAGTTAAATCAGGATGATTTAATCACCCACTTTTTGCCCAAATAGATCCAGGCAGGGAATAGTTGAATGAGAAATGATTGCCCTAAAAAAATTCTGCAATTAAGCAGCAGTTACGGTTTTTTCGGAGCGGAAAATGTCATCGCAGAATTAAGCCGAGAACTTGTATCTTCTAATTATATCCCCATCATTGGTGTTTTCAACAATAAAAAAAATCCGCACCTTGAATTAGTTGATTTTGCAAAAAATAATAATATCTCATATCAACTATTTCATTGTAATGGTCAGTTCGATTACCATACTATTACCTCTCTTCGGAAATTTATTAAGACAAATAAAATTGATCTTGTCCATACGCATGGATATAAATCAAATTTTTACGCAGTGCTGGCGACTGTATTTTATAAAACATCCCGGATTGTTACCTGTCATCCCTGGATTAAAACTTCTTCAAAAATGAAATTCTATGCATTCATTGACAAATTCTTGTTAAATCGATTCGACAAAATCATCACGGTTTCGGAAGAGCTAAAGAACGAAATTGCCGGGGCTGGAGTAGCTCTGGAAAAAATTTTAATCATTCCCAATGGGATTAATATTACTCGCTTTGCACAACGATATGACGCTGATAAGGTGCGAATGCAATTGGGGGTTCCCGATCGTTATAAAGTTATTGGCACAGTTGGGCGGTTATCAGTAGAGAAAGGACATGTTGTTCTTATTGAGGCAGCCAGGAGAATACTGAAAAAATATCCCTCAACTTTTTTTATTATTGCAGGCGATGGATTCCTGAGAGAGGAACTTCAGCAGAGAACAGTGAATCTGGCCATCGATGATCATTTCTTATTCACTGGCTTAATCGATGATGTGCCGAAAATTCTATCAATTATAGATCTATTTGTTTTACCTTCCTTAACTGAAGGTTTACCGATGGCTTTATTAGAGGCAATGGCCGCTAAAAAGCCGGTGATCGCTTCAGGAGTAGGATCAATTCCTCGATTGATTATTCATAATAAAACAGGTCTGTTAACACAACCAGCGGATGTAGAAGGACTGGCCAATTCGATCGGTGCGTTACTTCAGAACCAGGAAAAAGCCAATCAATTGGCCGAGGCAGGGTATCAGGCAATCGTGGATAATTATACTTCGAAAATTATGGCCAGAAGATATATGGATGTGTACGATAGATTGCTGAATTTGGATTAAGCCGTCCACTTTATATGTTCTTCCAAATGATATCATTCTAAGACATATCAAATAACATATTGGCCATTGATTTATATTACTCTGTATTCCACATATTATTCATGAAATTTATAGAAACCGCGATTCACATTTTATTATCATGAGAGCTACCACCGCAAAATTTTTATACCGAACTATTCAAAGATTACGTAAAGAACCGGTGTGCCAAACGCTGGACTGGCTGGAATCAACGCAATGGTGGACGAGAGAGCAAATAGAGCGATATCAATTAGATAAGTTAAAACGAATTTTAGTGTATGCACTCGAAAATGTGCCGTATTATCAGGAGAATTTTAAACCGTATGAAAAACTAATCTATAATTTACAGTCGCTGTCTGAGTTAGGTGCTTTACCGCTTCTCACGAAAGAAAATGTCCGTCGTTATTTTACTTCATTGCAGAATTCTTCGTTTAAAGGGAGAACCTTAACGGATAGTACCAGCGGTTCCACAGGTGATCCGATGCGGTTTATCCACGATCGCAGTGCGGGAGCTTTTGCCCGGGCTTTACTGTACCGCGAACACCGATGGCATAATCTCGATATCGGCGAGAAGGAAGCGCGCTTTTATGGAATGCCGATGGACAGTAGAATTAAATTCAGAGAGAAGATAAAAGATTTTCTGATGAATCGAAAGCGATTTGGAGTTTACGATTTATCAGAAAATTCTTTAAAGCAATATGTTGAGATAATTAATAAATACCAACCGCCTTATATTTACGGTTATACCTCCGCCATTTTTGAATTAATCAATTTTATGAAAAATCATGGTCTGCATTTTATTGATAATTTTTTAAGAGCAGTAATTGTCACCTCCGAAGTCCTGGTGGAGGAGCAGAGAACGCTCATGGAATCATATTTAAATGTTCCGGTGATTAACGAATATGGCTGCAGTGAATTTGGCATTATCGCCGCTGAATGTCCGCACCATGGATTACATATTTCAGCCGAAAATCTGGTGATAGAAATTGTCCGGGATGGTGTGCCGGTAAAATCAGGTGAATCGGGGGAAGTTGTGATCACTGGACTGAATAATTATGCCATGCCACTCATTAGATATAAGATCGGGGATGTGGCCAGTTTTTCGGAGCGAGCATGTTCTTGTGGCAGAGGCTTACCTCTGCTGGAACGTATTGAGGGAAGGGTCAATAATATGGTTGTTACTCCCGAGGGTAAAATATCAAGCGGTTTTGTATTCTACTATATGTCAAGGAGCTTGATCGAGAATAATGGAGGAATCAAAAAATTCAGGATAATTCAGGATAAAGTCGATCGACTCATTTTTCAAATTGTCAGAGATACAAATTTTAGTGAGAGAGACTTGCAGGCCATTGTTAGAATGACTCATAAATTTTTAAGCCCCAAAATTCAGGTCGATTTTGAATTTTATCCTGAATTACCTCATCGGACAGACGGCAAAATTCAATATTTTATTTCAAAACTGCAAAACAGATGAAAAATGAAATTATATCAAAACATGAACAGTCAGAATAATAGAGTTCCGGTGTTAATGTACCATGAAGTATCGATGAATGATGAAGGCAGAAATAGAATAAGACGGGTTCATCCCGGCTATGTGCTTTCTGTGCGGCAATTCGAGCAACAAATGAAGTATTTATATGAAAATGAATATCGCACCCTTACTCTTGATGCTCTTTTCCGAAATGAATACCAAGATGATAAGCGAATCGTTATTACATTTGATGACGGATTTATGGGTAACTTTACCTATGCATTTCCGATACTCAAGCAGTATAATTTTCGTGCGACTATTTTCATCATTGTCAATCAGGTTGCTTCGAAGCACTATTTAACCTGGGATCAACTTAAGGAATTACAGCGACATGATTTTTCCATTCAATCGCACACCATGACTCATCGACCGCTGGAAGAACTTACCAGTGAAGAGGTTTTTTATGAGCTTTCCATGTCCAAAAAGATTATCGAAGAAAGATTGCAACAGCCGGTTCGGTATCTGAGTCTTCCTCACGGGAGTCTTCATCCCAACCTTATTAAGATTGCCAGGGAAATTGGATATACAGGTATCTGTACTTCGACTTTTGGCTATATCACTCCGGAAAATATCCAATTCACCATTGGACGAATACCCATTAAAAGAAATCATCAGATTGAAGAGTTTCAGAAGATTATTCGGGAAGATAATAGGCTCCTATTGAAATATAAAATATTTTTAGCCATCACCAATGGTCTGAGCAGAACCTTAGGACTTCAAAATTATTCCAGAATCTATCGTTTAATCTTTCGTATCAAACCGGAGTGTTAATCCTAACAGGAAATCTTTTGTTGAATTGAATATCTTATTTTTGTCCCAGGAAAATCCCTATCCTCCTGATGGCGGGCATTATATCCGAACATTTAATACCCTGAAATTATTGGCCAGAAAACATAAAATATTTTTTATTGCCACTGCCGATAATGACTGGAGGAGCAGATTGACACAGGGATTGGAAAGTCTGTGTGAAACTGTCGATATATTTATTCTACCCTATCGCACTTCCACTTTCCGATTTATCTGGTCGCTTTTTCTCAATTTATTTTCACCCCTGCCTTATAGTGTTTCGAAGAATTACTCAAAAGAGGTGAGCACCAGAATTAAACAACTGATGACAGAAAAAAACATTGACTTCGTGCATGTGGATATACTGCCTTTGGCCATTTACTATAAAGAATTTGAGCGCTTACCTAAAGTGCTTGTTAATCACAATGTGGAATCTTTAAGACTCTATCGCTGGATGAAGATTGAAAAAAATATATTTAAAAAGCTGTACTTATATATCCAGTATCTGAAATTAGTTCGTTTTGAAAAAACGATGTGCCCGAAATTCGACCGTTGTGCTGTGGTGTCAGAAGATGACAGACAGGAACTTAAAAGGTTGTGTGCTTTCGATAATTTTGTGTTGCTACCAAATGGTGTGGATATCCACTACTATCATGCTCAAAGTGCTGGAAAAATGATGGATCATCATTTGATCTGGGTAGGGGGGATGCGTTTCGCTTATAATGCTGATGCAGTGGATTATTTTCTGGAAGAAATATTTCCTCTCATTCAGGTTAGAATTCCGGAAGTAAAGGTATCTTTTATTGGCAATTTTCCCACTCCTAAATTGTTAAAATTGGCCAGGACCAATAAAAATTTGATTGTGCACGGTTATATTAACGATATCCGACCTTATGTGGAGGAAGCAACAGTTTTTATTGCCCCGATCCGAATGGGGAGCGGCACTAAATTGAAAGTCCTGAATGCCATGGCGCTGGAAAAAGCGGTGATTACCACCACTATCGGTGCCGAAGGAATAAAGGCCACACCAGGGCAAGACCTTCTGATTGCGGATTCACCTATAGAATTTGCGGAACAAACAGTATTTTTACTTCAGCATCCCGAGATAGCCAGACAGATTGGGGAAAATGCACGAAAAGTAATAGAAGAATATTATGATTGGGAAGTGATTGGGAAAAAGATGCACGAGATATATGAGGAAGTGGTTGAAGAGAAGTTATTGGCATCACCTGTAAAATAATAATGTTTTTAATATTTATATATCGTGATTATTTGTGTTCGAGAATAAGACCGAAAATTGAAGAAAGAAACATCTTCCTTATCGGGTAAGCCTCATTTAAAAAGAAAAAAATATTTGATCAATATTCAGTTCAATAAAAAACCTCAGGGGATGGGTAAATCGAATGCTCTCTGTTAGAGCTGTCACCACTTATGATGATTTTCTAAGAATGAAAACTACCTGGGATTCTCTTCTGTCTAAAAGTGGTTTAGAGAATCCTTTCCTGACTCATGACTGGTTTCGGATTGCGTTCAATCATTTTAATAAGCATAATGATTTATTCATACTGGTGGTACAATCAGAGGAAGAAGTTATTGCTATCGCTCCCTTCATCATATCCAGGGAAAAATTTTGGGGCTTACCAATAAAGAAAATACGATTTCTTGATAATGTGCATACCCCATCGCAGGAATTTATCCTCACTGAACGCCCATTGGATGCGGTGGCTTCTATTTTAGATTTTCTGCAGAGCAACCATCAATTATGGGATGTGTTTGAACTAAAGGAAATTAGAGAGAATTCGGATACGTTATTCCTTCTGGAAAAATTATGTGAAGAGCGAAATATTTTTCACCCGCGTTTTTTCGTCTCTACCAACTGGGAGGCTTCAACGGATATATCTCTGGAAGAGGCTTTAGCAAAATTATCTGCAAACGCCAGAAGAAAATATAAAAGAAGACATAACCACTTAAAAAAACTTGGCCATTTATCGTTTGAGGTAATTACCGATTTTAACACCATAGAAAAAAACTTACATATATTTTTCACCTTTTACGAACAAAGCTGGAAAGGAAAAGAAAGGAATTCAGATTTTTATTATGACATCGCACGAGCTTTCTGTCAAAAAAATGAAGCCATCCTGTTTGCTTTATTCCTCAATCAGCAACCCATTGCTTATTTATTTACCGTCAGAGCAGGAAAAAAACTTTTCGGCCGGAAGACCACTTTCGATCCCTCATTTTATGCGTACTCACCGGGAAGGTTTTTGTTGGATGAGATTTATTCTTATTGTATAGAAAATGATGATATCGTATCGCTGGATTTTGGTCGCGGTAATGAATCATATAAACAAGATTATGGAGGCATTCCTTTACCTCAGGTTTGCTTACTGGGTGCTCATAAGACAACAATTGTTTCATTTATATTTTTTCTGAGATATCGGATTGTTTTGTATTTCAAGAAAAAGAAATATTTTATGGTCATTCAGGATTCAATTGGGAATGGTATAAGGCAATTAAGAAAACTGTCAACCATTACAAAAACAAAAATGTTTTTTAAACACCGTGCACCTGAGGTTTATTTAAAAACAATGAACGGTACGTATGCCCAACCAGAAGAAAAAAGCTGGCAGATAAGATATGCAGGGATGGAAGATCTTGATGATTTAGTGATTGCCATGCGGGCTAAAAGATTTACTGATGTGAGGGAAAGATTGGAAAACGAAAAATGTGTTCTCTTTACCAGGAATAATAAAATCGAACATTATTTTTGGCTTTCGGATAACAAGACTAAGTATGCCTCTCTCAATTTTCAGAATAATGTATGGATCCTGACTGACTATAATTCTTCCTTCTTACAGGTTGATGAACAATTGGCTCTAAAAATTATGAATGCCCTTTGCCATGTTCTGGCTTCTAATGAATGCAGGCAATTATTTTTAATTTTCTCTCCATCTAATTCTGACAAAAAAGCCTTTTTCGAATTGTTGGGATTTAAAAAATATGAGGGGGCGAACTGATTCATTTTTCTGACAAGAAGAAGCAACCGTCGGCGGTGGTTGTTGGCGCAAACATTGGAGCACTCAGCATCATCAGGAGTTTAGGGAGAAAATCTATTCCCGTTATTCTGCTCACCTCTGATCTCTCTGACTACACTACCCGAAGCCGTTATTGCCGAAAGGTAAAATGCACAAGTGTGGAAGGTTCTCTTTTGGTTGATAAATTGAAGGAAATTGCCCGTTCTCTGGATCACAAAGCAGTACTTTTTTGTACGAAAGACTCCAGTGTGCTCACCGTTGCTCAGTATCAGAGCGAACTGGAGGATTTTTATCATTTTGTACTTCCTTCTTTTGAGACCATTCGACAATTGATGAGTAAACAGCATTTTCAGGAATTTGCAGAAAAAAATGGATTCAGTGTCCCTAAAGCCTATTTTGTTAAAAGCCAAGAAGACATTGAAAAAGTGGGAAACCTGATTCATTATCCTTGTGTCATAAAACCAGAATTCAGGGACGATAAATGGACACGCCAGGTATCAAAACTTGATAAAGTTTTTCTAGCCAGGAATAAAGATGAATATTTTGAATATTTCAAAACTTATCATTTGGTTGATTATCAACCCATTGTGCAGGAGTGGATTGATGGGTCCGATGCCGACGTCTATTTTTGCCTGACCTACCTGAATCGAACTGGCCAACCATTAGCAATCTTCACCGGTAGAAAGATAAGACAATTTCCTATATTGACTGGTTCAACTTCACTGGCAGAGAGCAAGTGGTTGCCCCGTCTGGCGGATCAGTCTATAAATCTCTTACAGATCGCTCAATGTAAAGGGCTTTGTTCGCTTGAATTTAAATATTCTAAGATAAGAGATGCTTTTTTAATCACTGAACCCACTGTTGGTCGAGTCGATACCCAGGAAGGAAGTAGTATCAGCTCTGGAATAGATATTCCCTATATCGCGTATCAGGATGCATTGGGATACGAACCTGAATCTGTGAAATTCTTTAAAGAAGGAATCCGCTGGATCAATGAACCGGAAGATTATAGTTCTGTCCGAAATTATTTTAGAAACAAAGAAATAACTTTTAGAGAACTTCTGGCCTCTTATCGGGGAAAACGATCCTATGCCCTGAAAGCAATTGACGACCCCTTACCGTTCCTCTCCTTTATCGGGCATTTATTAAAGAAAGGATCGAAGAAGTTTTTTTATCCAAACAATTAATGAAAAAGACTTTCAACAAAATGTTTATTCTTTTCTAGATTAATCATTTTTGGTGGACAAGGAAGTAAACATAAAAATTTTTACGGATTGATCTGCTTACTTTGGTGAAATAAAGTATCCATTTAAAGGAAAATTATGCCCGGTATTTTCGGTGGCTGTGGATGTCGATCGGAACAGTACCAAGCGCTAAAAAAACATTTTGAATCCATCTATGGTCGCTGTGAATCAATGGCTTTACCCGATGGATATTTAGGAGGTCATGCTTTTTCTGCTAGCCATGCTTTGCATGTGAATCAGGAAGGATTATTTTTTGTGGTAGATGGTGAACACTCCCTATATGAGAATGCGCATCGATTCGCTCAAAAGGGTGAACCTATACTTTTTAAAGTGCAAGATGACCGGGTAGAACCAGGTGAGTATGGCAAAGGTAATGTGGCGTTTTTTAATCCGCGAACAAAAACCTTATATCTGGCAACGGAGTGGACAGGAAGTTTTCCCCTTTTTTATACCAGGCTGGATAATGGTTTCCTTTTCAGCAGTCATCTGCGGCCGTTAGCGAAACTTATCCGGGCGACCGCAGATCCGATGGGGATCATTCAATTCATGAAATATGGTTTTATGCTGGCGGGACGCACCTTTTATAAAGAAATTCGTAGAATCATGCCGGGACAGGCTTTAACCTATCATGTGGATAATAATCAATTCACGATCTATGAGAATAGCAGGGCGTTCAGGGATAATGAAAATGAAATTAATTCCAAAGATCTGGTAGAGTATTGCTGGGTGAATCTGAATCAGGCGGTGCAACGTTGTCTTCAATACAGTCGCCAAAATGCTTTGCTTGCCTCATCGGGTTGGGATACCAGAGTCCTACTGGCTGTATTTAGAGCGCTGAGGGAGTTATCACATGTATTTTGTTATACTCACGGTGATCTGAAAAGTCGGGAAATAAACTTAGCCCAGAAAATATTTGACACCCTGCATATCCGTTATCATCTCGAACCGTTAGATGGTAAAATGTTCAATCTCCCTGATTTAATAGAGGGATTTAATCGCACGGAAAATATTACCTTCCCTCATTATCACTGGAGTGGCAAATACCTGGCTGAAATGGGATATGATTGTGTGATGGCCGGTGTGCTGGGTGAAGTAATTGGTGGACGTCATGGGCTCCATTGGCCGATGTTGCCGATCAGTGAGTGGGAAAAAATAAATTTTGTTACTCCTTATATTCTGCGTTTTGGTTGGAATGGATCTGTGAAAGATAAAAAGGATATCAGCATAATCTACGATTTGCTCCATCTGAATCATCTGCAGAAACCATGGTATGTCAATCCCGAGTTCTGGAATTCAATACCGGATGTGAAAAATGAGAATTATGGAGATATGGATGAATTCATACATCGCTTAAGAAAACGCGGGGTCAACAGAATTGAAAAAATAGCAGAAGCCTTTACTGCTGAGTATTTTGGCTCTCAGTATTTATTGCCTCAACTATTAAGTTGTCGTTCACATGTGGATGTTGCTATCCCGTTTGCTGATCAGAAATTTTTTGAGATGACCAGCCGCATTCCTTTATCACAAAAAATTCTTCATACGTTGCAGCAGGCCATACTTCGTCGTTATGATTCTGAGTTGTTACGATATCCTAATGCCGCCGCTTTTTTCAATTCCAGTTTTCCTATACCGGTTCTGGAAATATCGCGGTTAATGAGAAAATTATATGAATCATTATCCTGGAAATTCAGTCGCATTTCGGGCGGCAAATATAAACCCAGACCGACCGGCTGGTCTACATTTGCCTGTCTTCGCGAAAGCAAGGCCCTGTTGGATATCGCCGATGATCTGCAATGTGATATTGTCAATAAGCAGGAAATTAAGAATAGAATTAAAAATGGATTGTCACAGAATAAACTGGATAAATCCATGTACACCTGGAATGCGGCTCAAAATCAGTTAATGAAAATCTATACCACCGATTTAATGTTGAGATGAGAGAGAAACACTTTTTTCACAGTGATACGGGGGGTCAATTTTTAAATCGAATTGTTCCGTCACCTTACCTTACGGCGTTGGTGGTTATTCTCATCTTGCAGATGGTTAGAATGGTTTCTGCAGAATGCTATTACCTTGCCCTTCATGGAAGCGATACCAATCCAGGATCCATCTCTTTACCCTGGCGAACAGTCGAACATGCCTGGAGGAATTCAGGAGCCGGGGACACGGTTTTTGTTCGAGGTGGAATTTATTCCGATAAGCAAATCTGGTTGACCGCCGGCCAGCGGGATGGGAGCGTTAAGACCTCGTTCTGGACCTTAATCAATTATCCGAATGAAGAGTGTGTTTTCAATGATACTCGCTTTATTTTGGATGATGATTATATTCGGATCCAGGGTCTTAAACTCACCGGAAGTTCTTTTCTTCAAGCGGTGAGTTGGAACGGTTTACATAACCATATTGAAATTATCGGAAATGATCTATCTGGATCGACAACCGTCCCTATTTATTTCAATGCCAATAAAGGATTGGTGGCAGAAAACCAAATCCACCCAAT
>CAYMXZ010000012.1:0-31558 GCA_964394475.1 uncultured Caldithrix sp.
CTTAACACTCACTCCTTTTTTATCCAGTCGATTTTTAAAGAAAAAAGAAGCAAAAGAAAAAGGCGGTTTGCGACGCCGGCTGGATATTTTTATCGGAACCACCTATCAGGCGCGATTGCTTTCAGCAATAAATAAACCATATCGCTATCTGATCGGAGCGATTATTGCTTTGCTAATCAGCCTGGGTATTTTCAAACTGTATGTTGGAGTGAGTTTTTTTCCGAAAGCTGAAAAGCCACAGTTAATTGTGAATATTAATACTCCAAAAGGAACAAATCTAAAAGCAACCTCTGCCCTGGTCGACACTGTGGAATCTATTCTGGCTACCTATCCGGAAATAAAGCATTTCGCTACTAATATTGGACGGGGAAATCCCAGGATTTATTATAATGTAATTCCGGAGCATGAAAAGAGCAACCATGCTCAGATTCTGGTTGAATTGTATGAATATCATCCCCGATATTTTGAGAAATTGATCAACCAATTGCGATCAGAATTTTCTTCGATTCCAGGAGCCAAAATCGAAGTCAAAGAATTTGAGCAGGGTCCACCTATTGAAGCACCCATCGCCATCCACATTGTTGGTAATAATTTGGATAGTCTGAGAACTATAGCCCATGAATTGGAACAGATTATTTCATCTACCGAAGGAACTGTCAATGTCGTCAATCCTTTGCGCACTTCCGCCACTGATCTGCATATAAATATCAATCGCGCGAAAGCTGGAATGTTGGGAGTTCCTCTCTCAGACATTGACCGGGCCGTGCGAACTTTTATTACCGGATTGCCAATTTCTACATATCGTGATGCCGAAGGAAAGGAATATCCAATTGTCGCCCGTCTTCCTATTCTGGATCGTGCCTCTTATTCCGACCTGGAGAAAATTTACGTCTCATCAATTACCGGTAAACAGATACCCTTAAAACAACTGGCTACCATCGAATTTAAATCCACTCCCATGGAAATTGACCATCACAAAATGGAACGAAATGTTACAATAACAGCGGATGTAGTTGGTGATTTTTCGGTAAATGAGGTGACGCAAAATATTATAAAAAAATTGGATCAGTTTGATTGGCCGAAAGGCTATCGATATATGGTAGGCGGCGAACTGGAAAGCCGGCAAGAATCTTTTGGAGGAATGCTTCAAGCGGTCATCATCGCGGTTCTTTCGATTTTTGCCGTGCTGGTACTGCAATTTCGTTCGTACCGGCAGCCGTTGATTGTTTTTTCTGCTATTCCCTTTGCCCTGATCGGTTCGGCGTGGGCGTTATTCCTTACCAATAATTCCTTTTCATTTACCGCTTTCGTGGGACTTACCAGTCTGGTAGGTATTGTGGTCAATAATTCAATTATTCTGGTAGATTATTCCAATCAATTAAAAGCTCAGGGGAAAAAAGTAAAAGAAGCAGTGATAGAGGCCGGTCAAACCCGCTTTATTCCTATTTTCTTAACCACCAGTACGACAATTGTCGGTTTGCTCCCGCTGACACTGCGAGGAGGGAGTCTCTGGGCCCCACTGGGTTGGACATTGATCGGCGGACTGATGACCTCGACTATTTTGACGCTTTTAATTGTTCCTGTACTATACACCCTGCTGACCCGGGAAAACAATTAGGGGGAATGAACGCCAGCCAGATGAAAAGCCGCCAGACAATAAAATTGGTAGGGATTGTTTTTTAACTCAGATTCATTTTAATTTAAATGGTCAAACAAAGAAAAAATTTAACAGGACAATAAGATTATGAAATTGTGGTCCGGATTTTTCATTCTATTACTAATTTTCTCATCCTGTCAAAAGAAATCCCAACCTTCCTATTTGGTGGTACTGGATGGCCCGACCATGGGTACATTTTACTCGATAAAGATCGTGAGTCATGATCTCATCAGCACCGGGAATGATTCATCGACTCTGCATCATGGTATTGACAGTTTACTTCATCTCATTAATCAGCAGATGTCGACTTATCAGAAAAATTCCGAATTATCTTTATTTAATCAATATCGGGGAAATGATTGGTTTCCCGTTTCACAGGATTTATGTATGGTTATTGAAAAATCGCTGCGGATTTCTAAAATTTCTGGTGGAGCCTTTGATGTCACCGTCGGACCGTTAGTCAATTTGTGGGGGTTTGGTCCAGAAGAAAGAGTTGAACTTATTCCCACAGAAGCAGAGATACAGGAAAGAAAAAAATTGGTCGGTTATGATAAACTGGAGGTTCAATTTTCTCCACCGGCTTTGAAGAAGAAAATCCCGGAGATGTATTGCGACCTCGCCGCTATTGCTAAAGGATATGCGGTAGATAAAGTGGGCGAATATTTAGAGAACCACCAGATAAAAAATTACATCATTGAAATTGGCGGGGAGGTGAAAGTCAGCGGAAAAAACCATTTAGGAGCACGCTGGAAGATAGGCATTGCTACTCCTGACGATCAGTACGGGATTCAAAAAGTTATTCTCCTGGAAAATATGGCAGTAGCTACATCGGGAGATTACCGAAATTATTTTGAAAAAGATGGAATAAGATATTCACATACCATCGATCCGCATAGTGGACGTCCCATAACACATCAACTGGCCTCAGTGACAGTTGTCCATGACAGTTGCATGGTAGCCGATGGTCTGGCGACAGCCATCAATGTTCTGGGTCCAGACAAGGGGTATCAGCTCGCCCAGCAACTGAATCTGGCGGTATTTATGATCATCCGGGAAGAAAATCGTTTTGTGGAACGAATGACTCCTCCTTTTCAAAAGTTTCTGGCGGCGGACCACAACGATTAGGTTCACATCGTAGATTTTTCTTTCATCAATAGGATTTTTGCATACTATTATGTGATAAATTTAGCTGCCATTATAAAATGCCAAATTACACTGAAGAAAAATTTATTATTCAGGTGGCGGGGGTAAAAGACCGCGCTGAAGCTCGCATGCTGATAGACTGTGGGGTCAATTATATAGGTTTCCCTTTAAAACTGAATTATCACCAAGAGGACATTAACCAGGAAGAAGCAGCGGCCATCATCAGTGAATTCCCGCCAAGTACGAAAGCCGTACTCATCACCTATCTCGATCAGGCAGATGAAATTATTTCATTGAGCCAAAAACTCAGAACGAACATCATCCAGCTGCATGGCGACATTACTGTGAAAGAATTAAAAAATATGAAGGAGATGGCTCCTGCATTAACAATTAGCAAAAGTCTGATAGTCGGGGAAACCAGTCAATCAAATCTTCTCCAAAAAATGCGTGGTTATTCAAAATGGGTTGAAGTTTTCATTTTGGATACCTACGATAAAGTGAGCGGTGCCAGAGGCGCTACCGGTAAAATTCACGATTGGAATATCAGTCGGCGAGTGGTTGAAGAATCTGAAAAACCAGTTATTCTGGCTGGCGGCTTAAATCCAGCTAACGTTTATCAGGCGATTGTAACAGTGAAACCGGCTGGAGTCGATGTGCACACCGGCGTTGAAGCCGCCGACGGCAGGAAGGACAAAGAGTTAGTAAAAAAATTTATTTCAGAAGCTTGTAAGGCTTTTAAAGACATTCGATCAGGAAAAAAATAAAAAAACCGTTACACCGTTATCCTCCGCCAGAAATGTTAACCTCAAAAAATAATGATTTCTATCAATCGCCTATTTGATTTTAAAGGCCTTACTTTTTAACACATCTCCCGTTTCATTTATCACATCCACCCGCCAGTCACCTACCCATTCCTCTGCAATTTTTTTACTGCTCCATGTTCTCCACACTTCAGCCCTTACATTCAGCTCCACTCGAGCCATTTCTTGATCGTTATAATACCAGACATGCCAGATTTTCGACTGTTCACTCCCACCGGAAATCTTAGTATAACAATACAGTTGTTCCACTGTCTTTAGAAATTCCGTATCCATTCCAACCGGCATCCGATCCTGAATGGCAGTGCAAATTTCCATTTCTACCACTTCCATATTCACGGCTGTCTGACTGATACCATTTTGAACAATCAGAGCAAAAAACAAAGACAGACAGATAATGGCGATCTTTTTCATAGCGGTTTCTCCTTATAAGTTAGTTCGTATCGTTTCAAATGAAAGACATTTCAGAATAATACCAAAATAAATCCAGGGATTTTAAAAAAGCTTCAGAAGTAAAAAAACATATTCTGACAACGTAAAATCTGATCTTTCAAATGACATCGGTGTTATCTCAGCATCATGGCTATGCTTTCTAAAGAAAAAAGAGATTCCATTTAAAAGATCCACAGCAAATATTTTCAGGCTATTTCAAGCTACCATATATCAGCGTATGATCACAGGATTATTTATTTGACCAGAAGACTTCCATCTCATCCCGATTTCCCAGGGCATCTCTTAATAATTTTATCAACTGTTTATCAGCTCCCTGCGCTTCCAGCATATCGATAGTTGCCGAATTCAGATAATAGTCCTGATCAGTTTGCGATTCTTCTTCCAGGTGATCTATTAAGAATTGTAATTGCTGTTGCGACAATTTTCCCAACAGCTCTCCGCTTTCTTTGTCCCGTAATTCAATCATGGTAAACTCCTCTCATTTTTTAGTTATTATCTAATTCGTTAATTCATTCTTAATACTTTGGCGCCACGTATTTTACGATTTTTTAATTCCACTAACGCACGGTTTGCATCACGAAACTCAAACTCCTCTATTTCCGGTTTTAGAGGAATTTCGGCCGCCAGTTTCAAAAATTCTCTCACATCCTGCCGGGTAACGTTTGCGACACTTTTGATTTCCTTCTCCAGCCACAGATGATAAGGATAATCGATACGCAACAGATAATCTTTATCGATCTGTTCTTTGCGAATGGCATTGATTACCAGCCGACCGGCTGGCGCTAAGTTTTTTAACGCTTCCACGATGGGTTTCCAGACCGGGGTGGTATCGATAATGCAGTCCAGCTGCTGGGGTGAACTCTCTTCGGTAGCACCGCTCCAGCTGGCGCCCAATTCACGTGCAAATTTTCGCTCCTCTGGACTCCGGGCAAATACATAAATAGGGGAATCGGGAAACTGTTTTTTCGCCATTTTCAAAACCAGATGAGCTGAAGCCCCAAATCCAGTTAATCCAAGACGTTGTCCATTTTTCAAGCCAGTCAGTCGCAGTGAGCGATAACCAATCGCTCCCGCACATAATAAAGGAGCCGCCTCACTGTCTGAGAAAATATCTGGAATTGGATAAACAAAGTTTTCCTGAACCGTCATGTACTCAGCGTATCCTCCATTGGCATCCCGGCCAGTTGCTTTAAAATCCGCACATAAATTTTCATTTCCACTCAAACAATAGCGACATTTTCCGCAGGCCGAGTAAATCCAGGCCACTCCTACTCGCTGTCCGATTTTAAGCGACTTGACCTTTTCCCCTGCCTGCTCTATTCGCCCCACCACCTGATGCCCTAAAATGACTGGCAAATGGGGAGGAGGAGTTCGACCTTCAATTTCATCCAGCTCGGTATGGCACACTCCACAGGCAGATATCTTTATTAGAACTTCACCAGCTGCCGGTTGCGGAACAGGCAGATCGACCAGCTCCAGAGGGTGTGGATTTTTTTCCAGATCGGTTAATGTTTTTAAAATCATGGCCTTCATTTATTCACCTCTCTTCACCTCAATAAAAAATAAGGAATAACCCGTAAGCTCAATGTAAGATACTTTATTCGGATATTCATTTTGAATAAGGATCAGAAATATAATGGAATTTTTTATTTTTTCCAGAGAAAGCTTTCTCCAGGGTGATCTTTTCCTGATTGGATAAAAAGCGAAATTCTCCCTGGCGTAAATCACCTAAAACCAATGGGCCTATAGCCACCCGAATGAGCCGAAGAACAGGAAGATTCAACACCTGCATCATTCTTCGGATATGGCGATACCGACCTTCTTCCAGAATTATTTCCAGCCAGGTATTTTTCACTCCTTCACGGATAATCTTAACACTTTTCACGGTCAGTAATTCACCGTTTTCATAAACACCTTTTTCAATGAAAGCTAACATCTCCTGCTGAACTTTTCCACGTATTTGCACGTGATAAATTTTAGGCAGGTGGGTGTCAGGGTTTAAAATTTTTTCTGCCCATTGAGTATCATTCGTAAATAAGAGCAAACCTTCACTTGCTTTATCCAATCGTCCCACTGGAAAAATATAGGGCAGATCCGAATCAGACAGATAATTGTAGACGGTTGGTCTTCCTTTCTCATCGCTGGCAGTTGTTACTAATCCGCGAGGCTTATTAAACATGATATACAGTGGTGGTACATTTTTAATGGGATTTCCATCTACCTGAATATGCACGTTATTTAAATCAATCCGGAGGGAAGGCGATTTTTCCACTTTATGATTTACCCACACCCGACCTTCATTGATTAATCGTACTGCCTTTTGGCGGGAACAATAACCCAATTTAGAAAGAGCGCGAGCCAGGCTTACTTTTCGAGCCGTAAAATTCTGCTTTCGTTCCCATCTCTTTCTCACAGTATTCGAAGAGGGTGATGGTTTTGTCTTCGATTTTCTCATGGCCAATTATTTTTTAATTCTTTCCTTTATTGCTGGATTTCCCAATTCGCGCAGGGCATCGGCCGCAATCCACCGGGCGGACCTGGAATTTGATTTTTGCATTTCTCTGGCAATTTCAATCGCCTTCTTATTTAAAAAATGACTTCTTTTCCCAAGACCTCGCAGTGCCCAATTCACCGCTTTCTTAACATAATTTCTTTCATCAGTAGCCCCCTTTATTATGAGCGGAAAAAATTTTAAGAATTCTTCATCAGGGGTTTGTTTATCATGCCAGGCCAGACAGGCTATCAGAGAATAGGCCGCCCGCTTTACAAATTCTTCTTCCCGCCGCGACCAATCCTCTATTTTTTTCCAGGCTAACGCGCTTTTATCAAAAAGATTCATACATACCTGATCGCATACATCCCAGGAGTCAAAATCCTTTACCCACTCCTCCATCTGCTCTTCGGTTAGTTGCAGCGGATCACCAATCATTCCGGCCACAATCCGCGCTTCCTGAATTCTGGTTTTCCAGAGTTGGGAAGCTAAAGAGTGATTCTTTCCAATTTCTTTAGCCAGCTTCCGCATCTCAGGCACTGCTACTCCTAAACGCTGCTCAGGCCTCATTCCATAACGAGCCATTCCTTCCAGTTGATCGGGTCGTGCCCTAAACTTTAATTTATTCACAACGTCTTCAACCGAGAGCATCTTTGTTATCTCCTGAATGAAGTGCCAAAAATTCTATCAATTGACTCCAGCAAAAATTTACCTGATAGAACCATTTGAAAAAAATTCTTTCTGATTCTTCTTTCTCTACCTTTTTGAATTCGGACAGTTAGGAGTTGACCATCGAAATCAGAATTATCACTGTTGGTTGGAATCAAGACTCAATGAAATTAAAAATTGATATAATGGTGCCAGTTGAATGAAAGCGTTCCGAAGTTCATTAGCCAATTGGCGACTAAAAAGCAGGCGGTCAGGTTTTCTTTCACAGCCGAAATAAAAAGTTTTCAGATGAAACCATTCTTTCAAATCGAGCGGATAGTTACCAACCGGTGGTCTCTTATAGTATTCACCCTTCAGTCGCAATTTATTTTGGGGATGTTGATAAAAGGCAATCGCCTTTCGAAATTTTGCAGGATTAGTTAAAATCGCTTTTCGTAGGGCATTCATGAGCGATGGCGAAGCGCTGTAATAACCCATTCCATATAGATAAGACTCCGTGTTAATTTCAAAATAAAAAGCAGGCAATCTCTCAGTCCATTCTTTAGAGGGACGTTTGAAGACCAGCCACATTCGATCCTTTAAAAGCCTTTTATCCCGGGAGAAACGAATATCGCGGTAGATATTGGAAATCGTCCGATGAATTAAGGGACGGGTTTCGATATGGGGATCGATATCGGAAATAGTATCCTGTAAATCCATGACCAGCTCCTGGAGGGGCTTGAGCAATACCTGTTGATAGAGAGATTTGTTTTTTTCAAACCAGGTTTTATTATTGTTTTTTTGGAGATTTCTGAGAAAATCCAGCGTGGCGGGAGAAAATCCTTCAAAATATTTGGTTTGAAAAGAATTCATTTTCTTTTGTCGGTTGAAATTCGAATTTCTCTTTCGCCTTTTCTTTTTTCCATTGCATAAAATAAATAAGGTGCAATGGTAATCCACACTAAAAATAGACTCCATACCCGTCCAGCCAAGATATTATAATCGGTCAGCAGTTTAGACCAGGGATTTTTCATAATGTAATGACCAAACCCGAATTCAAACAAAATGGTCATCCCCAGCCACATGAACCCCACCCATAGCGCCTGCGAGGAGGAAGTTAGCGGCCATTGTTTGGTGATGAGCCAGATATAGATGCCAGTAATAATGATGCCGGTTAAGGTAGACAGTTGGTGGGCTGTCAATTCACCGACTAATGATCGATAGGCCACCTGCCGGAATACCCCATTTATAATGGCAAGGAACACCATCGGAAACCATGCTAAAAAATATTTTTTCACCATCGCCGATAATCGCCTTTTTAAATATGCCCTGGATTCAAAATTTATGATGCCGTTCAAATAATTTTATTACAAAGAATAATCCAACCGGAAAGTAGATTTCAACCAATTCATTAGCTGTTCGTTCTCATTGATATTTTTTTGATCCAATGATTTCTTTAGTATCCCGTTTCGAATTTCGGCCATTTTCTCACTCACCTCCCGAATTTCCTCCACTATTCCTTTTTGAAAGATCAATTCATACACTTTTTCAAATTTCCAGGCGGGATGAAAACCCATATGGACATAAAGTTCATGAATAAATCCCGTTCCCAATAACATACCACCGCTGAACATAATTTCTAAATTCAGATTTTTATAGTAAGTATCAAATATCGGATAATCCTCGGGTGGATATTCTGGATAAACCCCATTCACCATTGGTGCCGTTTGAGCCTCGTGGCCGCAGTTAATCCGCAACCAGTTTAGGTACAACCGCCCATCCTTTAAAAAATACTGACATAAAAATCCTTTCCAACAGGCTGAGCAAAGTCCGAGAGGATTCAGACCATAATCCATTGGTTGAAATAGTCCCTGACCATTGACGCCAACGATGGAGTACTCCTGATCTTGAAAAAGAAATGAATCGTGTACTTGAGCTGTCATGTGGTGATTCTTCTCGAAAGAAATTTTATCCAATCATTTATACATTTCCAGAAGAGTTACAATATAAGCGCCTGCTCCAAAACCAACCATAGGAACAGCTCCCTCATATTTGCCGGTTTTACGATCGAACAGTTCTGGAATGAGGTTAAAGTTCCGTCTGGTTTGAGAGATTATCCACTCCATAATTTTAGCCGCTTCTCTCGATTCACCTGACTTATACAGGCACAATGCAATACGAAAATCAAGCAGCAGCCATTCGGCTGTCTCATACCAGTCCCCCTGATTGATGCGGGAGAAACCGGCACTTTTTCCCGATATCCCCAGCTGTTGTTTATATTCAACAAAATGAGAACGGAAAAAATTTCGATCATCAAAAAGTCCGAGAGCAAAAGCTTCAAAAGTGCTTCCATCATAGAAGTCATAAGCCGCGGGATCATTCGCTTCCACATTTCCTTTAATAAATTTACCATCAACCACCAAATGATTTTTGATACTATTAATGATATGAGATGCCGCAGAAGAATATTTTATTGGAGATCCGGCCTTATATTTTTGGCACACGCTGGTAAACTTATTTAATCCTGCTGCCGCTGTAATGGAAGTATACGTAAATTGTTTTCCGGGAAGATGTCGTTCCCAGGGACCGGAATCCGCTCTGATCAGACCATTGCTTTGAAGAAGGTTTATTAAGACATCCGCGATCTGGGCGGAAACCGCTGGATAATACTGTCTGAAAAACTTTTCGTCTCCGCTTTTTTCGATATAATCACTGAAAATCAGCAGGAAAAGTCCAAATCCGTCTAACTCAATGTTCGGTCCATTTTCATTATAATCAGATTCTTCTTTTCCAATGCCAAAATAACGACAGACCGAAATTTGATAGTCCATCCCCACTCCGTAATCTTTTCCATCGGTATGTACATAATGCCGATAATGACCGGCATCGGCATTGAGGAAAAAAGTCAAAGCGTTTTTCGATTCTTCAAACATCCCCAGTGAATTCATTGCCAGTATAGCGTAAGCCGCATCACGAATCCAGGTGATGTTCCAGTTCCCCGGCGGAAGGGAAGCAACTATCTGCCCGGCCGCTCGTGGAAAAACCTCATTCGTCGGAACCTGCGCCATTTTTAATATGGTAATCGATTGCTCTAACAGATTGTGTTGATCGATTTTTAATTTTGAGGGAAATCGACAACGAGAATATACTGCCTGTAAAAAATTCAGCTCACGTTGTAAAAGGGGTGTGGGAGAATTTAATAAACGATTTTTTGCTTTTATTAAAATCTGCTGATCATGATGATGGGAATCAGTAAAAGAGAACAGATAATATTTTTCTACCTTACCATCATCCCGCTCGAATTGGAGCGAATCAGTTAATAAGTGAGTATTCGTATGATCGTAGACGAATTTTAGATTTTCGACTTTGCTTTTTTTCCCAGCAATTACTCCATAAAATATTTTTTCGGCGGGACTAAAAGGGGCCAGGTAATAAACCTGAAAATCGGGATACTCGACGGCTATAACCTGAGAATTATTCACATAATAAGTACGTTCAGGTTGCTGGACGGTCAGCACCTTAAGGCGAGTAAGGAAGGGGGAAACATAATTACCAGAATCATAGGCCTGAAAGATGTGGGGCCATACCGACTCGATCTGGTTCAATTTCTCATTATACACCGCGGCAATAAGTCCATTGGCGGTCACTAGCTGGTAGAACGATTTCTTCGGTGGGGGTTCCATACTCAACTCTCGTTTATATCCTTTTTTATCAAAAATACCGATGGTTCCGCTTACCATTCCTCCTGGACCACCCTGATCATATACCCGGATGGCCAGTACATTATTTTCCCGCAATAAATTTTCTGGTAGACGATAGGCTCGCAGTTCATTCCAGGCGGATTGGTTATGAGGAGGAAATTTCCCTAAACCACCGACGAGAACGCCATTAAGATACGTTTCATCGCAATCGTCAATTTTACCCAGTAGAAGATATAATTCTTTTCCTAAAAATTTCTTATCGACCACAAAATGTAGGCGATACCAGGCATAGCCATCATAATCCGGGAAACCCTGCTTTTCCCAGTGAGAAGAAACCAGTATTTTTGACCAACCAATATCATTCAGCTCGGGCAATTTATATTCCACCTGATCCCCGGTTTTAAATAACCAGGGACCTGCCAATTCAATCACTTGGGGATAAAGCGGTGGGGAGTTTAGCAGAAAAGCGAACAATAGAATAACCAGAAAACTTTTTACCATATTGTTCTCCTCTTTTCTTGTTCGGGTGGAATTTACAATATTTTTTTGTTCACCGCTGCCGATTTCATGACCTTTTCGCACTTTATTGATTCTTTCCTTCAATCCCCACTTTGCATCTCCGTTGGAGTGAATTCATTGTTAGCATTACACCAGGTTATTCTATTGGGAAAAACTCTTCTGAGAGAGATAGACAAAATCATATTTTCCAGAAAAAATACAGTCTTTTGAACAATCTCTTCAAAGACACGCTTTTCGTTGTTCAGATAATATTTTTCCCCGTACTGCGCACTTCCAGTTTAAGGGCCAGCAGCGTTCTATTAATATCCTTAATAAAAGCGATCAAGGCGCCGATCAGGCTTCCCATACAGATAATAAATAATCCAGCCATCAGCCAGGGAAGATCAAGTTTCAGTAAAGCCATCAGGAAAATCAGAATGATCAGGATAGCGGCGCTGAGTGCACTTATTGAGGTAAGAGCAATAGCCAGCCGGATTAATCGGGCCCGCTGGAAAAGAATGATCATCTGTTCGATCTGACGCTTCTGGATTTCTTCCGGAGCGGAATCGATTTCATGTGATAAGATACGCACCCGGTCGATTACCCGTCCTAGACGGTTTGTCATACTTAGCAATAATAATCCCACGCCAGAAATTAAAATCATCGGTCCAATAGCAGTTTGGATCACCGGAATTAGTTCTGAGATCGATGGAAGAAACATGATAAGCTCTCCAGAATATTTTCATTTATCTACATTTTTGTCAATGACAATTCATGAAGTTAATGCCGCCGAAATCTAACTCATCAGTGGGATAAATTCAATAGCCGTGTATGGAGAAAAATTTTTTATTGAAAATCATGAAGCCAACTTAATCTTTATTTTATGCTCATTGATTTATTTTTCTTTTCAACTTTAAATCATACCAATTATTAAACCAATGTATATAACTGTAAGATTTAGTTATTCCCCAAAAAATAATTAATTCCATTCACTTTTTCATTTTAAATGATTATTTCATTAAGCATGGATTTAATGATCAAAGCCTAAATTTATTATTCATGGATCCATTTCGCATAGCAGGAAGGCTAAAATAATTCAATTTACAATTATTATTCTTTTCTTTTTCGATTCATCTGTAGTAATGTATGAAAGAATTTTCTAAAGATTTAAATTAATTTTATTGAATATTTTTTTTCAAATGATTATTTTATGCAAGATGATGAGATAAAAGATGGCATGTTGTTTCCACCTATCTTCCATTTCCACAGCGATTATCTGCATTCCGAGTTGTTTGATTTCTTTCCGTATAAACATATTTGCTTTCAGTTAAAGTGATAGCAGTATTCTCTCGAAATGACGAGAACAAAATAAAATTTTCTTAATCTGTTACCGTCTGGATAGTAAATGATGAGGTTTCTATATGAGAGTGCCTTTAATATCTGTACTTATATTTTTGATCGCTAACCTTATAGCTGGTACCACTGGTAAAATAAACGGATTCATAACCGATAGTGAGACGGGAGAAAAATTGTTCGGAGTGAATGTTTTTATTCAGGAATCTCATCTTGGCGCAGCAACAGATCCCGATGGATTTTACTTCATTCCCAATGTTCCTCCAGGAGTATATTCAATCACAGCCTCGATGATTGGTTACACTACTATTACCATTTCCAATGTGATTGTAAACATTGATAAAACTACTACTATTCATTTTCAAATGCAACCTACGGTATTGGAGGGTCAGCAGATTGAAATTGTGGCGGAACGGCCAGCCATTCAAAAAGATAAGACCAGCACCATTCAGTTTGTCGATGCTGAAGACCTAAAAATTATGCCAGTTAATAATTTTGAAAGGTTAGTCACACTTTCGGCGGGGGCAACCACTGATTTTCGCGGGTTACATCTGCGGGGTGGACGGGTGAGTGAAACTATCTACGAGATTGATGGACTTCCCGTACAAGATGTACACTTTGGATACCAGGGGATTACTGTTCCAAGCATAGCTATTTCAGAGGTTTCCATTATGAGTGGCGGTTTCTCAGCTGAATACGGCAATGCTCAATCTGGAGTTATCAATATTGTTACCCGCGAAGGGGGAGAAAAGTATGAAGGAATGTTTGAGGCCCAGCTGGCTGTCCCTATTGAGGGTGATAAATACCGGACAGATTATCGCCGCTGGGTAGGTAGTGTTGGTGGACCTCTTCCATTTAATCGACAATTCCGTTTCTTTTTTTCTGGCGAAATTATCTCTGCCCAGGATGGTTATCCTGGCAGCAGAAGAGTAGATCAACCAGTTGAAATTTACAATATGAATGGAAAAATGAATTATATAAACAGTAAACAAAATATTCAACTAACGCTGGGTGCCGTGTATAATTACAACCAGATCACCCGCTATTTGATTGAGTATAGTCTACTGCCGCAAAACTTTCCACAGGGTGTAACCAAAACTCAACAATATTCCATTAAATTTACCCATTTCTTAAACAAAAATATTTTTTATGACATAAGCGCTGGTTATTATTATCGTCATTATAATGAACATCAGCCTGGAAAGTGGTGGGATATACGGCAATCAGAAGATTGGAATAGTGTAGACTTTTCCGACTCTACCGACACCTGGGGAAGTTCATATGCGATTAACAACATTACAATCAGACCAAGTTACCTGGAGTTAAATTCTGATTATACGGGATTTTTTGATCAGCTTACGCAGATCTATACTCTGAAAGCCAATCTTAATTTAATTTTAGGAAAAAACCACACCGTTAAAACCGGCTTTGAGTCTTCGCTGTATGATTTGAACTATCTAACAGTCTGGGGAATTTACGGAGCTCCCTATACCTTCATTTATGGGAACAAGCAGTTAGTAATTGAAAATGGGAAATTAGTTAGAAAAAATATGCCGGACTGGTTAAATCTTAAACCGGTAAAGCCAAAAATAATGGGGATTTATCTCCAGGATAAAATGGAATACAGCGGAATGATTATGAACCTTGGTTTACGATTAGATATATTTGATCCAGCAGCATCTAAACCAAAAGATTTGTGGTATGCCTTTTATCCCGCCGATGATACTATCCATTATCCAGCGAATCCTGCGCCATGGACCTATGGTGGTATTGATTATGATTTACCCACTTTAAGAGAAACCCAAAAGGCTTCCATAAAATATTATCTGAGTCCACGTCTGGGAGTATCATATCCAATAATGGAGCGTGATGTGATGCATTTTAGCTATGGACATTTTGTTCAAATTCCGCAATTCTATAACCTTTACACCAATCAAAATTTTAGTTATGATTACTGGTTTATTGTTGGTAATCCAGATTTAGAATGGGAGAAGACGATTTCCTATGAAGTAGGGGTAGCCCATGCCTTTCATCGCAGTCTGGCTTTGAATGCTACTGCTTTTTATAAAGATATTAATAATCTCACCAATATAAAAAATTTTGCTGATCCATCTGATCCTGAAAAACCGATAGATGACCCAAACGATCCCAATGATGATCTGGTCGACGCGCCGGTAGGGATCCAGACCTATATCAATGAAGACTGGGGAAATGTGAGAGGATTCGAATTAAGCATTCAGAAAAAACCCGTTGGTCGACGAAGTTGGGCGGGTTATTTAAGCTATACCTATATGATAGCTAAAGGTCGTTATTCCGATCCTCGCGATGGATTACTGCGACGCAGTAATCAAACTCTACCCTCAACAAAGTACTATCCATTGGATTGGGATATTCGTCATCGTCTGGTGGCGAATGTCGATTATCGCGTAAGAGAAAATTATGGAATTAATATTCTAATCAATTACAGTTCACCATTACCTTACACTGGTCCACAAACTTCCATTCAATGGGAATATAATGATAAAAGACTTCCCGATATCTTTCGAGTAGATCTCAAAATGAACAAAGTGATTTCTCTGAAAGGGAAAATGTACATTGACCTGTACTTACAGGTTCTCAATTTATTTGATCGAAAAAATTTAACTCGCTTTAACGATGAGAGCACCTACGTCCCCATTGTTCAGTACCTGGAAGAACATCCGGGAGAATGGGGTGGCCCTCTGCATAATCCACTGGTTTATGATACTCATCGCGAATTTCGGGCTGGATTGGTTTTCAATTTTTAAATGATAGAAGGGATTTATTTGATGAATGAAAAATCTTTAAAAATAATTGCCTTAAGTTCGATCGCGCTAATGGTTCTCAATTTCCAGCTGTTGCAGTCTCAATTTGGTAAAATAATTGTACCTTCTGCCTATGAAGGTAAAATTCAAATTGGAAAATTATGGGTTGGAACCGACGGTTTTCCATACGCTACTAGTTTTGGATATATAGGTTATATGGACTATCCCGGCGGAAGCGAAGACTATTATGTTTCTATCTTCTCCCTGATTCTTTCAGGAAATACCACTACCCAGCAAAATATTGTGGTCGATCTAGGAGCGAATACTTCCTCTGGTAGTGGAGTAAAAACCTTCGCCCTCCAGCGAGTAGACCCTTTACAGGAGGATTGGGATCAGCACGACTCTGACGATTTTCATATCTTCTGGGAAGCCAATGCCGATTTTAACGGAAATCCCTGGCATCTCAAGCTAAATACTAAACTTCGGGCTTGGAGTCTGGAAGACTTAGACGATTTTATCATTGTCCAATATACCTTCCTTAATAATGGTTCTACCGATATTACTGATTTCTGGTTAGCTTCAAGTATGCCTGCCGATTGTGGAGAAAAAACGGTTGAAAACAAAAATCTGGATGATATTGTCGCTTTCGATGCCCAGAGTGGTTTGGTCTATATGCACGATGATGATGGTGATCAAGGTCTTTCTCCGTACTGGTTAGGGCAATCGTTAATGAAAGCGGTTCCTGCTGGTGGCACATCTGATGATGGTGAAACGAATACTCAAACCTGGAATTCCCTTCATTACTTTCGCTGGGACAACATTCCCAATTCGCGGGATGCCTTGTACAATCGGATCCGAGAAAGGGTTAGTGGTGACGTGTGTACAGCTCCCGGAGTATGGGATGTTTTCTCCGGTGTTGGTCCCTACACCATAAAAGCTGGGGGTGATCTGGAATTCACACTCTGTTATGTGTATGGCAGTGGAGAGGAAATTTTTTCGAACTTCGCCAATGCCAGATCTTTACTGGAGAATAATTTCAGCATTTCACCCACAAAAATTCCGCCTCCCACTCCAGCTCTCTCGGCAGTGGTTAACGGACCGATCATCAATATAACCTGGAAAGGTGAGGAGGCCGAATTACAACCAGATTTCGCTGGTTATCGATTATACAAAAGCGATCTCTCTCCCAATGGTCCCTGGCGTCTACTTTTTCAGGATGCTGTTCCCCCTGTTAGAAATTTCCAGGACCGGGCACAGGTAGGATATAAAAACTTTTATGCCATCTCTGCATATGATGTAGACGGTAACCAGAGTTCTCTATGGTCAGCCAAATCAAAAATGCGTCGTGGGTTTGAAACGACTACTTTTCCAGAAGAAAATCTGGATAAAATTCTAGTCATACCCAATCCGTATATCGGCAATGCTACCTGGGAGGTGAATGACTACGAAAATAAAATCCTATTCAGTCGTTTACCAGAGAAATGCACAATATATATTTATAGTCTTTCTGGCGACTTAATAGATATTGTTTATCATAACCTCAAGGGAGATCCAACTCCAGATGTCAATCTAACTGGTGATGAGAGTTGGGATTTAATGAGCAAGAACAATCAAGCGATAGTTTCCGGACTTTATGTATTCGTGGTTGTCACCGAGAATGGGCAGAAAAAAACAGGCAAATTCGCGATTATTAAGGGAGAAAAATAATGAAGAAAAGAACCCTGACCATCTGCGGAATTATAATACTCTTCATTCTTACTTCCGCTCGAGCAAGTTTCAATAAAGTAGGGACCAGCGGTGCTCAATTTTTAAAATTAGGCGTGGGAGCGCGCGGTAATGGCTTGGGCGGTGCGTTCATTGCTATGGTTGATGATGCTGAAGCTGCTTACTGGAACCCAAGTGGCCTGGCCACCATCAGTAAGAGAGAGATTGCTTTGTCACACCTATCGTGGATTGCCGAAATTAACTTGGATGCCTTAATATATGCTCAAAGAATTTCTCGCCTTGGAACATTTGCTATATCATTTATCCAGTTAGGAACAGATGACATGCCAGTAACTACAACCCAACAACAGGAAGGGACTGGTGAAATGTTTAGCTACCGCGACCTAGCTATCGGGCTGTCTTATGCTCGTTACCTGTCTGACGCGTTCTCGGTGGGCATCACTTTGAAATTCATTGACGAACAGATTTATACCTATCATGCCCGCGGATTAGCTTTTGACGTGGGGACACAATATCGAACCGGATTTTATGGATTAAGTCTGGCATTCGTCATCAGAAACTTTGGTCAAGATTTGCGCTTTAAAGGTTCTTATCTCAACACCAAGGTGGTACAGGGAACCTATACCATGCTCTCGGAAGAAAGAAAATTTGAGGCTTTCCCATTGCCTCTGCAATTTGTAGCTGGAATTCGCTATGATTTGCTGTCCAATGATTGGATTCGTGCCTGCTTTACTTTAGATGCTTTACATTTTAACGATTACTCTGAGCGAATACATTTAGGAACAGAGACTTACCTCAGAGATTTTCTAGCATTGCGGGCTGGATACAAATTTAACTACCAGGAAGAAGGATTAAGTTTAGGTATCGGTCTTAAAAGTAATTTACATAATTTCAAGTTTAAATTAGGATATGGTTATTCTGATCTGGGCACATTTACAAATGTTCATTCAATATCAATTAATTTCATTTTTTAATAAAATCATGGGGTCTATCACTCATGAAACGAAAAACTCAAATTAAGGAGAGCTAGCGATGAACAAATTTTTACTATTTAGTATGGTTCTTGCACTTTTATCGGTTGTTTATTCCCAGAACGCCACGGATACGCTGTGGACTGATGATTTTTCCGATGGGAACTTTAATGAGAACTGGGTATGGGAAGTTTATCCCCCCGCCACGGGGTCGGTAGTCAATGGAGAATTCGTTTTACAAGGAGGTCCTCCTTACTATGATGCTTGGGCCTGGACTCTGGGAGACACCAGCAGATCATATCTGCTGGGAACACACTATGGAATTTATTACAGCACCCGACTGGAAGGAAGTGGGACTCCGGCCAGCACTATTAATTGTAAGGATAATAGTGTTGTATACTGGGTCGTAAATCTGTATCCAGCTAACGGTGCAATCTATTTAATGCGAGGTGAGTATCCAGCGGCTGCTGCGTATATCACACAGGTTACCGGATTGACAAAAATTCAAATTGGTCAGACTATGAAAGTGCTTGTTCAAGTAATGGCGGATACATTTAAAATAAAAGTCTGGACCGGACCATTCCCGCCTGCGAATTGGGATCTGGAATACGTTTCTGGTGAAGATATGGGTTCGCTCTGGCCAGGGATACAAGTAGGCGGGTGGTGGCTAAACACCGCAAATGTTATTTTTGATGATTTTATGGTAGTTACTTATGAGCAGGCTACTTCCATCGAACCACCAGATAATCAACTCCCGCACGTCTACTGGTTAGCTCAAAACTATCCCAATCCATTTAATCCATCTACGACAATTGAATTTAATTTGCCTTCTAGCCAGGAAGTAAAATTGACCATTTATGATCTGAATGGACGTGAAGTACGAACATTACTTAATGAAAAAATTGGCGCCGGCAGACACTCAATTATCTGGAATGGCCGTGACAATTCCGGTTACAATCTACCCTCTGGTGTGTATTTCTACCGACTCAGTACGGGAGATTTTCAGTCCATTAAAAAATTGATGCTAATTAAGTAAAATAATGCATTTTTTAAAAAAACTCCCGATATTTAAAAACAGAGGTAATTATAAAATAAATGTCGGGAGTTATTTATTCATACGCGCTTAAAAGATTATGATTGGCAACTGTAAAAATATTTTATGGGGTGGAATCGTATTCTTTCTCATCTACCCATTGTCCTGTTGCCAGAAAACCCACTCTACATCGGAGACACCAGAAACGTACTCTCCTCAATCTGTAGGCGAACAACCAACTGAATATCTGGTGCTTCGTTTCCATTTTGTTCATGACTCTGTCGCTGTTAAACAGGTGAGAAAATATTTCGGGAAATTACCCGGGAAGTCTCAGAAAATTGAAGGCGAAGATTTCCAATTGGTTCTGCTTGATTCACTAAATCAAAAGTTGTTTACCCGTTATTTCCCAACTCCCGGGAACACTTATTATGATCAGATAGATTCCAGCGGAACGAACTTAAGCGGGGGACAGATCACCTTCCCCGAAAGCATTTTAGAATTAAAGGTTCCTTACTTCACTCATCTCCGTACGTTAAAAATGATATCCCCTCAACAAAAAATCATCTGGCAAGCTGAACTAAAAAATATATTAAAAACCTTCACAAAATAAGGAATTTAAATTGAACAAGATTTTCTCTTTTATTTTTCTGGGTTGCTGGCTGACTACTGCGTTATTTTCATTTAATAAACAACTTTCAGCTCAAAACAGTCTGGTAATCAAACCTGAAGAAGCTGGCGATCGGCTGAATAGCTCTGTGATAAGTTTTAACCTTCATTTTCTGGAGTATTATGTTTTTTTAGGAGACGTTAGGATATTTCAGGGTTTCTTACCGACAAGGATCCAGAGTTATTTGCCAGATGAATACACTTTAAAAGTTATGACAACAAACAATGAAGTGATTTACAGACAAAACTTTCGCAATCCTCAGATCGTCTTTCATGATAGTTATGATTCAGAGAGTCAAACTCTGAATGGAGGTTTCGTACAAAATTCCTATGGAATTATTAATTTGAAAATCCCCTATCTGGAGAACGCTAAACTCCTCGCAATTTACTCACCAGAATCAGAAAAAATTCTTGAAGTATCTGTCAGAGAATTAGTGAGTAAAAGTGATCGCCTCACCTATGAACAGCAATTAAAGACTGAAACTTTGATTTACAATGGAAATCCCGATAACCGGATCGATTTACTCTTTATGGGGGATGGTTATATCTTAGAAGATTCTACTCTATTTCGAAACGATGTTATTTCTTTTATTAATCATCTTTTTGCTATTTCTCCCTATAATGAGTATTATAATTTTTTTAACATCCATCTTGTTTATGTAGTCTCACAGGAACGGGGAGCGGATCATCCTGAATTGCAACCGCCGGTCTATCGCAATACCGCTCTAAATGCCACCTACAACTGTAACAATATCCCTCGATTGATTTGTGCAAACCTAGATACTATCTATAATATCGCGCAGGCTACTTTTCCTTATTATGATAAAATCATTGTTTTAATCAATGATCCAGTTTACGGAGGTTCGGGCGGAACAATCTCCATATCTTACAACGGGAGCTGGGGAAGATGGGTATTTAATCATGAATTTGGACATAGTTTTGGATATCTTCTGGATGAATACCTCTACGCCAATCAACCCGGCACGGTTAATGGATGTAATTGTGATAACAATTCCACTACTCCCAAATGGCATCCCTGGATAACAATCGGGTCTCCTGGAGTGGGCGCCTTTCCTGGTTGTAGCTGGTCCAATTATTTTCGTCCCACAGATAACCAGTGCACGATGAACACTTTACAGAATTCTTTTTGTGTAGTGTGTGGCGAACAATTGGCGAAATCGATTAACGTTAATGTCCAACTATATGAAGATTATTTTCCCACCGATAATCCAACTTTAACGGTCGGGAACACTCAACTATTTTATATCGAACCACTGCAGCCCATGAATCACAAAGTTCGTACCCACTGGTATATTAATAGTGTCAGGCAGCCCGGAGCGGCTTCTGATAGTTTTTATTATACGCCTTCAAATACTGGTAATTATCGGGTGATGGCCGTGATTTTCGATTCTACTCAAATTGTTATCAACGATCCAGACTATTTGATGGTAGATGCAGTGGAATGGCAGGTTACTGTTGTTCCCTCTACTTCAGTGGCTGAGGATGAAATAGCATCTAATCCTTATAATGTCATTCTCTACCCCAATCATCCTAATCCATTTAACTCCGCTACCTGGATAGAATACCAGCTTCCAGTTCGTTCACAGGTAACACTCACTGTTTACGATGTAAGAGGAAATCCAGTGAAACAACTGTGCAACGAGTGGCATTTAGCAGGTCTTCATACTTTAAGGTGGGATGGGACTTCTGTAAATGGACAGTCCCTGGCCAGCGGAATATACTTTTATGTTCTCAGTATTGGGAAGGAATACCGATTGGTCAGAAAAATGACCATATTGAAATGATTGTATAAATCCTCTGCTTTACTTAACGCTTGTAGGTAAAAATTATCCTAAGAAATTCGCTTATTATATGTAATGACGTTCATAATAGACTGATCCTTTCTTACATAAGATCATGTAAAAAACGTAAATCGGTCTAGCAAATGGAAAATGAATCATTTAGATGGCAAGTTCCAAAACAGACATTCTCTTTTAAAAAGCGATCCATTGGAGATAAAAGTTACATTACGTTTAAGCTTAAAAATTTTCTTCATAAGATATTCAGAGCTTCATCCACCTGCTTTTTTAGTTTCATAATACTCTTAACATGTTTGTTATCTTTCAGCGATACCTGGCCAAATGAGTACTCATGTATTCAATCATATTCTGAATTAGATTCATTAATAACTTTTCAAAAAAATAGACTGCAGGAAGATTATGATAATTGTGAAAAAAGAATTCAATTAGTCCAACTACTTATGAAAAGGGGTAATTGGGAAGAAGCCGAGCGAGAATTAAGTGTTCTATTTCAACAAAAACCAGCAAATAACAAATTGTTATTGTTATTTGGTCATCTTTACCGGCGAACTTATCGGTTTCCTGAAGCAGAAAATATTTTTCGTGAGTTGCTGCAGAGAGATAAAAATAATCGAGAAGCCCGTTTGGCATTAGCAGATCTCTTCATCATTAAGAAGAACATCTTTTCTGCAGATTCATTAATTACAGAATTGCTAAAAGCAGATAGCCTGGATAGCCAGGCCTGGACGAAGAAAGCATATATTTCCTATCTTTTATCGTTAAATGCAGACGCTCTCCAATTTTATAAGCGTGCTATTCTCATTGCTCCTGATAATAGTCATGCATTAACCGGACTAGCACGAATGTTTTTTGATGAATCTAGGTTGGATTCATCAAAGAAATATATTAATAGAGCACTTCATTTCGATTACTATAATTCTGACGCTCATACTTTGCTAGGATATGTATACTTCCGTGAAGGAAATATTTATGCAGCCGGAGATGAGCTCCGCCTAGCTCTAAAAAGCGATAGATTTAATCTTCAGGCTCATCGTATGTATGGACAGGGTATAACAGATAAGCAGTATTCCCCATTCCAGTATCCAGCTGAATTTGAAAAAGCCAGCACAGATGCAGGAAAAATTCTCCAGCAGGCCTGGTCAGCATTTGAACAAACGGATTATGAAAATTCCCAACATTTATTTCAACAGCTCATTCAGATTGACTCTACTAATATCTTTGGCTGGCTGGGTTTGGGATCGATTGCCTGGCTTCAGGGAGAATTGGACCGATCCTTAATTTATTTCAACAAAATATTGGAACAATACCCTGATTATGGTACCGCTCATAATGGTGTATCTCGAGTATTGGCTTCTAAAATTGACCAGTACTCTGTAGATTTTGAAAAATCCATTCAATTGTTATCGAAAATCCCATTAATTGAATTTCCATCTCTGCGAGAAGTATTCACAAATTACGCCACTCTGTCAACCACAGTACAAAAGTCAATTTTATTTTCCATCTCTCCCTTAGTGAAATATTTGCCCGCCCTGGATTCAGCGGAAGCAACATTTTATATCTTGCCATTGCATGAAAAATTAACTGATGCAGAGAGCCGTAAATTCCTGCGGGGAGTGAGAACTTTTGATCTACGGTTATGGGATGATATTCGTGGAAATGGTGGCCAACATGCTACATCTTGCATTGGTTCATGCTGGGATGCTTTACATTTTAAATTTAATGAAATAGCTCACGAGTTTGCCCATCAAGTTCACATTTTTGCCTTGACCCAGAATGAAAAGGAAACTATCCAAAATCTTTTTTATCAGGCTTTGGCGGAAAATAAATGCCTGGATGTGTATGCTCGTAGTGATGAGTATGAGTATTTTGCTGTGGGAGTGGAGGCTTATGTTTCGCAGCAAAAACAACCAGATCAGAAGCTATATCACGGACATACCCACCTGGAACTGGCGAGAAAAGATCCCGAACTCTTTCATTTTATTGAGTACCTGAGCAATAAAGCCGCTATAAGAGAAAATATACTTAGTGCCAGAGTTCACCGAGCAGAAAACTTTCTTTATGCGGGACAATGGAACCAGGCAATCTCAACAAGTGAAAAGGTGCTAAAGGATGAAGCACGCTTTATTCCAGCTTTTCACACTCTGGGACAAGCTTTGATGTTAAAAGATGAGATTGATCAGGCAATAAATATATTCAGGCAAGCAGTAAATATTAATAAGGAAGAAGCATCGAGCTGGAAATGGCTGGCTATTGCTCAATATATCAAAACCGGAAATATAAACACGACTAAAAGTATTCTGCTTAAAGGTATAACACATGATCGCTCATCAGCCGAATTATATTATGAACTGGCAAAATTAGAACAAATTCAAGGAAATTTAGCAGCGGCTAAAAACTATTTTTTACAGGCAAGTAAAATAAATCCCACATTCTACGATGCGTATTGCGGGGCAGCCCACTGTTTTTTTAAACAAGGTTACCACAAGGAAGCCATAGAGCTTTTAAATAAGGTTTTTCAGAGCAAGAGAGAAGTGAAAGCTTTATTCATTTATGGAGAGATACTTTTAAAACAGGAAAAATTAATTGAAGCTCAGCAGGTATTCCAATCCGCAGCTACTGTCGCTTCAGATAACAAAGAAATCCAGGCTTACCTCAGTCACTTAGAATGTAGACTGAATGATCCAATTACAGGAATTACTGAACAAATCGCTTTGATAGATTCGAATAAAAATAATTTGAAAATATTAAATATTCTCCTTCAATCTTTATATTTAACGAGAAGATGGGAAGAAACAGAAAAATTCTTGCACGGGGAGGAAATTCTCTTAGAATCGAAAAAAGAAAAACGCTTATTTCATACAAAGAATCCCTACCAAAACGAAATTCCCGTTGAATTAATATCGGAATTTTATTTTTACAAGGGTCTCATTCTCAGTCGTACCCATCGACAAAAGGAAGCTTTGAAAGCTTTCCAAAAAAGTATAGAAATATTTCCCTTAAATTTTGATGCCTACCTGGAACTCATCCATTTTTACAAGCAGCAAAACAACAATAAACTTGCTAAGAAATATCTGAAAAAAATGCATGATTTTAAAGCCGGACCATTCTACAGCGACCAATACAGAGAATAAACTCTCATTAACCTAATCCAGTTAAAAGTTAACCACTCCCCCTACCAGAATATTACATAAAGTATTAGGGTAATAGCAATTACAGCTGTTCCCAACCATTTTACCATTGGAGTGGCTCTCATATCAAATCCTTGACGTACGGGCAAAGTTCTTGGTGCCGGGAGGGGACGAAAGTAGCTGAGCAGTCCCATTGCTCCAATAATGATGATAAAAGTAATCGCCATTCGGTTGAGAAAGGCAATTCTGCCAATGGTTAATCCCAGTTCATTAAACAGCGGGAGGTTTCCGAAAAATATTAATAATAGACCATAAACGATGGGATTCAAAATCAGAGCGGTTACGCCAGCCATGGGAGGAGCTTTAGGAAAAATAAATCCAAAGACAAACGCGGCTAAAATCCCGGGTGATATGAATCCCTGAAATTCCTGAATGTAAGTAAAGATTCCCTGCAGACTGGGATGTCGGAGATTGGGAGCAATCAGGCAACCAATAATAACAAAAATGACCGTGGTTATTCTTCCCATCGTCACCAGGGATCGGCCGGCTGCCTCTTTATTGATATGTTGTTTGTAAAGATCCATGGTGAAGATGGACGATGCAGAATTCAGCATGGAAGCCAGAGAGCTGATCACCGCCCCAGCGATAGCGGCAAAAATAAATCCTCGCAAACCAGTGGGGATTAAATTGCGGATGAGCAAGGGGTATGCTGAATCCGTGGTGGCGCCGGCGGCAGTCAGTTGATCCCCATACAACTGATACGCCATAATACCCGGAAAGATAATGATAAAAGGAATGATTAATTTGAGGCCAGCGGCGAAGATCACCCCAATTTGTCCCTGCCGCAAAGTTTTAGCGGCCAGAGTTCGCTGAGTGATATACTGATTCAATCCCCAGTAATAAAAATTAGGAATCCATAAACCGATGACCAATGCTGTCCAGGGCAAAACGGGATGATCAGCAGGAAGAATCATGTGCAATTTATTTGCATTATATTCAAAAAAGGTAGTCACTCCCCCCACGGCGAAAAAACCAATTATCATGGTAATGGCTCCGCCCAAAATCAGAGCTGAACCCTGGAAAAGATCGGCCCACGCTACTGCTTTCAATCCACCCCAGGTGGTATACAAAGCGGCGATTCCTCCAATCATCCAGACTGCGTGGATAAGTTTGATCCCAAAGATCGTATTCAACGCCAATGCCCCGGAATAAATCACTGCTGAAATAGTCACAAAGACATAGATGAGCATGGTGTAAAAGGCCATGAGACTGCGGGCTGTGGAGTTATAGCGATATTCCAGGTACTCCGGCATGGTATAGATGCCAGCCCGCAGAAATCGCGGTAAAAAAAACAGGCAGACAAGCACCATGCAGATAGCGGCCATCCATTCATAGCTGGCAATGGCCATCCCGGCACTGCCTGCTCCCTGCCCGGCCATTCCGACAAAATGCTCGGTAGAAATGTTGGCCGCAATCAATGATAATCCAATAAACGGCCACACCAAACCGCGACTGGCCAGAAAGAAATCTTCACCGGTTTCCTCTTTACGACTTTTGTACATGCTCACTCCCACTACCACCAAAAAGAACAGCAGAAACAGGATGATGTCACTCGCATACAATTTCATTTAGCGTCTCCTATAAGTTTTATTGAACATTTCATTCTCTTTGTTTCTAATTAAAAAATTGATAACAAAAGATTAACGAATATCGCGAATAAGTCCTATCGTGGTCGTCCTTATAATGTGCTTGTGGTATCTCCATATAAGAATTGTTTGGCGGTATTCGTTGTTCCCTGCTTTTTGCAACAACCACAAAGTCCCAACAATTTGAGCTTCCATAATTTGCTTTTTCTCTGGCCACATTCAGGAAAGAAGTCATCGCATAAATTCTCAGCACATGGATGACAAATTCTTTCGCCAATTGGACTGAAACTGCTCTTTTCTTGCCACTCAGATCCCATGCACTGCATTTTTGGGCTGGTAGCTTGAACGGTTCAAGAGCCTGAACGATAACATTCACCAAACTTTCCGGCGTCAATGAATCTTGTGAGAGAAAAGTCGGATGCAACAACCAACGATGATCTGTCATAAGAGAATCAGCAATAGATTTCTGAAATTTATTTGACATCCATACTAATCTCTGTTTTCTTATGATCTGCTTAACCCAGAAGACGAATAAAATAAAATTGCCTTCAGGATATTTTATGAATAAACGGTCGAAAACCCCACACCCAAAAAGCCGCCAGTAAAAATGAAATGAAAGTTCCCAGAATTATTCCATAGCGGGGATAGCTCCAGTAGACTCCCAGACCATAGACGACAATGTTGGTAGAAGAAAGTATGAGTACTTTCCCGGTGGCACGGGCAAATTCTCGACTCTGGTTCAGAGCTAAAATAACCATGGTGGATAGCAAGACGGCCGGAAAGGCAGAAAAAATTCCCACCACAAACGGATGAAAAAAATGTGAAATGAGAACCACAGCGGCAACCACTCCTCCGGCAAAGAAAGCTCGCATTAATATTTGACCCCCGGAATATTTTCTGGCTGATTGGGGAAGGGATGAAATTTTTATAATTTTTTCCAGAAACAGGAAAGAGATGACGGTCACCAACAGGTAGAGACCAATATTATGATACAATTGATTATAATTGACTTTAACGGCGATAACCGCCAAAATAAACCAGGTGAGCAAAGAACCAACAATTGAAATCCACAAACTGTATTTTAAAAGGATAATAAAAGTTAAAAGGAAGAGCGTATCGATCAACATTCCGATAGGGATGCCTGGCACTGCTTCTTTAACAAAACGTGTACCCTGAGTCAGGGCGATAAAAATCAGGCTGATCAAAATATTCGAAGGGAGATTGGTAATCAGGCCACCCAGCTTGCTCCCCAGTCGTTCGGCCAGCAGGGTAGCGATAGCTATCCATCCACCAGCTATGAAAAAAGAAAGCAGAACCCGACTGATAAACAGTGAATCCATTGTCACCGTTCCAAATTTCGGTTAACATACGATAAAAATAGCGAAAAATAAAATTAATAAAATTAAAAAAGTCGCAGGATTGCGGCCAGGCATGATGGTCAGATTTCTGTTAATAAAATTAAATTCGAGGCTAATAAAATAGCTGTTACAAAAATAATAACTGAATATCTCTCCACGGTCTATTCTTATTGTATCCTGCAGCGGGGGAGAGATTAGTTTCCAACGTGAATCTTCGCTCCAGATTTGATATTTCTCAGTAATAAAACTGCAAAAACCATCGCGATGAGATTGATGGTCGGCATGATAAACACGGCTGGAATTACATTCGCCCCGGCTCTGGCCATGAATAGAATTTTGGCCGAAAGGGCGGTCATGAGAAGCGAAAGAAAAATAACATAGATAACAATAAAAAGATAACCAAAAAGATGTTTTTTAATGGCCATCATCCCGGAGACTATGGCCATTGGCAGCAGAAGTCCCAGGTCAAATCCCTGTACAATTAAAGTGGTATAATGCTGCACTTCGGCTGGAATAATTGAGCCATCCAGCAGGGGAGGAACAACTATCTTCAGCCATAATAACCCGACCAACGAAGCATTCGCTATCAGAAACCAGCCGGCGGTGCGAAAGATTTTTTCTGAATGGGATACCCCGGGTAATTCTTTTACCTGGTAGGAAAATAAGGTGAGAATAAATGCAAAGAAGGAAGTACCGAGTAAAAAAACATATATTAGAAACATGCGGTTATACATAGCCATTGCAAGATAAAAAAGGTAAGTCACCAGAAAATAGGCCAGGGTTCCGGAAAGCAAGAAGAGACCGCGCAAAGAATTTTTTCTGGCCAGGAAGAGCGAAATCAGCAAAAGGGGAACTCCTAACAACAGCGTAACATAATCCTGAGCGATTCCCTGGATCGCCACCTCGGCCGACATGTGCTGATAAAGTCCTTTGCCATAAATAGAAATAATCTTCCCGCGAATGGATTCATAATCATACAACCCGGGGCCCTGTGAGGAAAAAATTCCGGTTGCGGTAGCAATTACTGATGCAACCACCATGAGAATAACTAAAACCGAGATGGTTTTTTCATGCTTCATTTTTTTACTTGCTCCTGAAATATTTCTGCACTAAATAAATTTAACCAGAATCCTGTTCTTACCATTAAACCTTTTTCTTAAAAATAGCATCTCACATCATTCAATCATTTCTACAGAACACTGTTTTTTCAATACCGCCCATAAATGGATGGCATTGAAAATCAAGTATGGTAGAATTTTTCTTTGTTATCACCGACTCAAGGGAAGATCAGGAACATACAGGTCAAAAATTCTATTGACATAATCAATTCGGATGGTACCGTTTTCGAATACATCTCCTCCCAGCACACCATCTAATTCAACAAATTCATCCAGTTTCGTTGGCCGCGTTCCAATCTTGTGAAAAGTAAGAAGATAATCATTAAAAATTAGTTTGAATTCAGGGATCACTTGCGATTCAATCTTTTCCTTTCCTCCTGCTGAGCCAATGGTTTTCGTGGTTTTTTGAACAGCTGCGGTATTTATTTTTCTTAGCAATTTTTCTGTGATCCAGCTCTGACGAGCACCGGTATCCACTCCAAAATTGAGGGGAATCCCATCCTCCGAGCGTAATCGCACAACCGGATATCCACCCAGCACAAAAAAATTCCTTTTGGCACCCTCCACCCGTTCAGGTTTCTGAAAAGTGATACGTTTAGATTTATAATCAACTTCTATAGAAAGATTTTTTATAGCGTTCCAGCCGATGATTCCCTCTATTTTCATCATCGTGAATATTCCCAGCCATTTAAACTGCAGGTCCTTCTGATCAATTATTATCACCGGATGATTGTTTATGGTAAGATCACCAATGGTCAATTCCTTTATAACTGATGGTTGAATCTTCACTTTTAAACTGGTGCTGGTACCTGCTTCAGATTCTTGATCAATCAATGCACTCATCTGGCACTCCTTAGCCACCCGGGAGGATACGACACTCAGTCCTGCTCCAGTATCTAACAGAAATTTTTTAGGAATCCCATTTATCTTTACTTCAACGGTCGGTACTCCTGATGCAGAAAAGCGAATGGGCAATGTACAGGATGATTTATGAAAGGTATATACTTCTTTCGGTAAGGTACGATAGGCGCGGGGTAACAACCATTCGCTGTTTTCAGAACCTGCACTGGAAAGTGAGTCAAGCGCTAAAAGTTCCTGCCAGCTGGACTGATAGAATAACAGCGTGTAGAGTAAAAGCTCGGCATCGCTTCGAAGGAGTGAATCGGTAGCTGAATGATAAAGTGAGCGCCATATTCTTCTGGCTGCTTCCTCTTCACCCTGCAGGATGAATTTTATCGCCTGGTAAAAACTTTTTTGCTCTGGATGAAGAGGATGGGTCTCGGCATAATTTAAATCAACATTTCTCATTGCATCCCGAAAACTTTCATATTCGATGGCCCTGGTTATCGGAAGTGGAGAACGCGGGCTGATGGCCTGGATGTTAATTTTTGAATGAGCAGAACATCCTCCCGTACTTACCAATAGAATGATAAAAAATAAATTTCTCAATTTCTTTTTCATTTAATTCTCAGCTAACTTTTGGGATTCATCCTTCTATTTTTTTAGCTTACCTGCTTCATCTTTTTTATTACTTCAAAGCTAACCAATTCACTTCCCGATCAAACCGGAATCCTATCTTTTCGACCAATTTGAGAGATGCGGTATTGGTCGTCTTAATCTGCACAAATGGGATAATTCCCTGTTGGCGAAGTTTGCCAATCATGTATTGAGTAAGGAGCATGGCATACCCTTTACGTCGGGCACTTTCCAGCACATGCAGGGAACCGATGGCCAGATCATCATGAGTAAGTATCCAGGCGACTAATCGATCTTCATGATCGATTCCGGCCGATGGACCATTTTCAATTCTCATTTTCAGATAATCTACAGAAGTATAATTTTGATAATGGGAGTGCTCATAAATGTAAACGGCTTCCTCTGGCCGGAGTGGTCGAATCGGAAGGTGTGACGGCAATTCCACAATGATCTCCTCCGGAAGGTAATAACGAGCAGTGGTTAATATCCACTCGATGGTAAATCGTGAATGAAAGAAAGGCATCATCCAGCTCTCCAGAGAAGCAAAATAGCGATCGTTCCTTTCCAGACGTTCCAGGATCGTCACCAACTCTGTCGGTTCATAACAACTGATAAAAATCCAGTCCTGATCACTTCTTCCCTTTACAATAACGGAATCACCTATCTTTTTAATAGAGAGCACGGGATTATTCTCCATGAAATACAGCAGACTCAAATTTTTGATTTTATCCTGTTCCAGGAAGGTTATGATTCGTACGGTATCATTCATGTTTATTGCCACTCAAATATTTTTCAGAAAAAAATCCAGCGTCCTACTTTATTGCGATAATTCAACCATTGTTCTTTAAAAGTGTGCTGTAGATTTTTTTCTTCGAAATTGATAAATATCCGATCCAGAAATATGGCAAAAATGATGACAATCAGCCAGGGTGTAAGTGATCCCAGCAGTATCGATAAACCAGAAAGAATTAATACCATACCCAGATACATTGGATTTCTGCTGATGCGGAATACGCCTGTTGTCACCAGTTGGCTGGACTTTTCCATCGGTTTCACCGTGGTGTGATGTTTT
>CAYMXZ010000013.1:0-31260 GCA_964394475.1 uncultured Caldithrix sp.
GCCCCAACCATCTTGAAATTTTTTATCTTCTTCAGAATTTCAATATAATCTTGAAAAAAAATACCCCCCGCTTCAGGAGTACCGGTGCCTCTGATTAAAGACGGATCAAACACATCTAAATCGATAGTGAGATAGATGGGTTTATCGGCCAGTTCATCCGCCATGCGCAGAAACTGGTTAACCTGGAATGGAAAAAGACGAGTACGCTCCTGAGCAAATTCATATTCCAATTTATTACCACTGCGAATACCTACTTGATAAATGCGATTTGGTTTACCCAGCAATTCATCAATCCGTCTCATCACCGTTCCATGCGAGAATTTTTCCGCAAACAGTTCATCCATTAAATCCAGATGGGCGTCCAATTGAATAACATGCAAGTCCGGATATTTTTCAATGAGCGGTTTAATGACCGAAAGGCTAACCAGATGTTCGCCGCCAATACAAACCGGAATTTTATCGTTTTCAACCAGATAACGACTGACCCGCTCAATCCGCGACAAACTTTCGTGGGTATTGCCGAAGACCATCTCGATATCCCCTAAATCATGAATGGCTTTTTCAGTTAGATCTCGCTGGAAATAGGGGCTGTAATCTTCCTGCGCAAAGTAGGTCTCACTGCGGATGGCCAGAGGAGCAAAACGAGATCCCGGTCGGTAACTGGAGGTACCATCATATCCAGCTCCAAATAATACAATCTTCGCTTCTTCAAAAGTAGATCGGCATCCCTCATAACTCTTTGTGCTTTTAATTATGTCACGAATCATCCATTTCATCCTATTTTAAAATAATTAACCAGTCAACTGGGTTAAAATGCCCTTATACTCTTATCCTGTATTTTTAGAGACAGCTATTCGTATCATTTTTTTCATCCAATAGATGTAGGAGAAATAATAATAAATTTATGAACCGATTGCTATATTTTAACAGATTTCTCATTGAAATGATCGATAAGGTAAGTCGTCTTTTAAAAAGAAAGATAAATTATAGAAAATAAAATAAATTCTTTTTATATTTCAAGTTCGATATACTTTTTTTCTGGTTATGTATGCTTTTAAAAAAGTAAAAGGAATTCACATGTCGATCTACACTATCTCTTTTCCGGTCCGAAGTTATGAATGCGATTCATACGGCCATGTCAACAATGCCGTATATCTGAATTATCTGGAATTTGCCCGTATGAGCGCTCTTCTGGAAAAAGGTTTTACGTTAAATACGATGAAGCAAAAAGGATATCTGGTGGTGATACGTAAAATCGAAATTGAATACATATCACCATTATATTTAGGAGATGAAGTCATCGTTAAAACATTTACCAGTGAGGCAAGAAATACCAGCGGGACTTTTACCCAGCAAGTATTTCAGAAAAAGGAAAACCGTCTGGCAGCCGAGGCCAAAGTGACCTGGGTATTTACCAATTTAAAAGGACAACCCATTCCGATTCCACAGGAAATCAGGGAGGCATTTGACATCCAATAAAAGAATTTCTGATGAACAGGAAAATTTACACTCATCAAGTGGCTGTAAACGCTTATCTTTTAAGAGCAGAAAAATTTCTTCTACTGAAGAGAAAAACCTCGCCCTTCATCTGGGCGCCACCGGGTGGACGGCTAAAAAAGGATGAAGATCCCATCGCTGGCTTGCAAAGAGAAATTCAAGAGGAAACCAATTTAAAAGTTGAAGTGATTGCCCCGGTGAATACCTGGTTCGGAAAATGGAAAGAGCACTGGCTGCTTTCCATTGATTTTCTGGTTCACTATAAATCTGGTCATTTAAGATTATCTGCAGAACATTCACGCGCCAGGTGGGTGAGTATGGATGAGTTAAGAAAAGGAAAACCGATCAAACTGGATGATATTGCAGGTTTTCATTTGAGCGATTTCGAAAATGCCTGGAAGCTAAACAACTTCATAAAAACACAATAAAAAATGAAGACAGAAAAATTTAAATATCAATACCACAAAATTACTAAAATATCAAAAAGATTCCATTTGACTTTTCATACCCATGCAGTTAAATTCATCACTCTTTATTTGAAATCAGAACCTGTTGATATTTCTAACTTTAAGGATAAAGAGTAATCGTGCTTTTTCATGTAAATCCGAGCTGAATGAAAAAAATCAAGGAGCGTTGCAATGGCTGAACGAATTACTCCCCGCCAGGAGGACTTTAGTCGCTGGTATACCGATGTGATCACCCAGGGGAAATTAGCTGACTATTCACCGGTAAAAGGATGTATGGTCATCCGGCCAAATGGTTATGCCATCTGGGAAAAAATGCAGCAGACTTTAGATAAAATGTTTAAAGACACCGGACACCTGAACGCCTATTTCCCGCTATTCATCCCGGAAAGTTTCATGAAAAAGGAAGCCGAGCATGTGGAAGGATTTGCCCCGGAATGTGCGATTGTCACTATCGGTGGGGGCGAAACTCTTGAAGAAGCCTTGTATATTCGTCCCACCTCCGAAACGATAATCTGGAGCATGTACAAGAAATGGATTATGTCCTACCGCGATCTCCCCATCCTTATCAATCAATGGGCCAATGTGGTGCGATGGGAAATGCGAACCCGTCTATTCTTACGCACCACAGAGTTTTTATGGCAGGAAGGACATACCGCCCATACCAGCTACGAGGAAGCAGAAGAAGAAACGCGTAAAATTTTAGAGATTTACCGGAGGTTTGCCGAAGAATATATGGCCATGCCCGTCATTACCGGCCGAAAGACTGAATCAGAAAAATTTGCCGGTGCATTACATACCTATAGTATCGAAGCAATGATGCAAGATGGTAAAGCGCTGCAAGCCGGGACTTCTCATAACCTGGGACAAAATTTTGCCAAAGCTTTTGATGTCACCTTCCAGGACAAAGATGGATCGGTAAAGTATGTCTATGCAACCAGTTGGGGAGTGAGCACCCGGTTAGTAGGGGCATTGATTCTGACCCATGGTGATGATAATGGAATAATTGTTCCTCCCAAATTAGCTCAAACTCAAATGATTATCATACCGATCTGGCAGGAATCTACCCGTCAGAAGGTATTAGATTTCAGTGCACAGATCTATCAAAAATTAGCCCCCCACTTTTCCGTGCAGCTGGACACTCGCGACCAGTATAAACCCGGTTACAAATTCACCGAATGGGAGATGATCGGAGTCCCCCTGCGAATCGAAATTGGTCCGCGTGACGTCGACCATCAACAGGTCATGCTGGTTAGACGAGATAATCGTCAGAAGATAGCAGTAGGGATTGATTCACTTGTTGAGGAGATAAAACAAATTCTGGATAAAATCCAGCATGATTTATTCCAGAAAGCGCTTGATTTCCAAAAGGCGAATACTTATTCTATAAACAATTATGATGAATTCAAAAAGATTATTGAGGAGAAGGGAGGATTTATTCAGTCCCATTGGTGTGGTTCCGCGGCCTGTGAGGAGAAAGTAAAGGAGGATACCAAGGCAACTATTCGCAACATTCCCTTTGATCAGGTAAAAGAAAAAGGAAAATGTATTATTTGTGGTAAAGATTCAGAGGGAAAAGTATATTTTGCTAAAGCATATTAGGATCAGGGAAATTTTATGTATTATGAATCAAGCTTTGGACGGATGTCCCCGGGGGTAAAGAATCTTCTGTTTGCCAACATCGCTGTATTTCTATTGCAAATGTTAGCCCCTGCTTTAAATGATACCCTCGTTCGTTTTTTTGGATTAGTCCCGCGATTGGCCTTCAATCATTTATTCATCTGGCAATTCGTCAGCTATATGTTTCTGCATGGCGGATTCAGTCACATCTTTTTCAATATGTTTGCGCTATGGATGTTTGGCGTTGAGTTAGAGAGGCTTTGGGGAACCAGAGAATTTTTAAAATATTATTTTCTGACAGGTATTTTTGCCGGTTTATCCACTGCTTTATTCAGCTGGGGATCAATTATTCCCACCATTGGAGCCTCCGGAGCCATTTATGGTATCCTGGCAGCTTATGCGCTCTTTTTCCCTGATCGGTATGTGTACATGTATTTTTTATTTCCGATAAAAATGAAATATCTGGCTCTTATTTTAGGTTTATTAGAATTCTTTGCCGCCTATCATCAGGCTCAAAGTGGCATTGCCCATGCGGCTCATTTAGGCGGAATGGTCGTTGGATTCTTCTATCTTCGCTATAAATACCGTCAATATGGAATCGGACAAAATTTTTTCAAAAACATTTTTCGGCGGCGACCTCCTTATTAAAAGTGCAAGGAAGAACACTATACATATTTTATTTGATGACCAGATAATCTTACTACGATCTTACTAATTCTTTATTAAAATTTTTCCAGAACTATCCTCTATAATCTAACTTATATAATAATTCTATATCTTCGAAACATATTTTGTATAAATAATATACAATATATGTTGATATATTCAACATTATTTATTTAATTGAAATTATTCAACTTAAACAGTATTAACCTATAAAAGTAAAAAATATTGTAAATAAATTAATCATTCGCTTCTTTATTATTCCACCACTTTGGGACTATTAATTTTTTTTAATCTCCTATATTTACAATATGTTACAATTTATGTTTAATTTTTTGGCATTAAAATTGAACATAATACATCATGTATAATAATTTTATGATAACTTTAAATTTTAAAAAAAGGAGTTTAAAATGGTTGTTTTAATGGTAATTTTCACCATCCTACTTTTTATTGCTATTGACTATTCAATTCAACGGCGGAAAAGAGTAGGAGTGCTCTCACCTGTTCACCCGGGAAAAGTGGCTTTGTCTCAATTGTTGTCGTTTTTACCGGAGGGTGTATTTCTTCAACCATCATTTACCTGGACCAAAATACTGGACAGTGGGAATCTTTTGATGGGCGTTCATCCGGTCGTTATGGGTTTGGTTGGTGAGCCTGATGAAATAGAGCTGCTTAAAAATGGTCAGGGCGTGAAGAAGGGAGAAACCATACTTAAAATTCACAAAGGAAACAAGGTTCTGGATGTCCGAGCCCCTCTCGATGGAATCGTCACTGGTTTAAATGATCAGGTCATGGAGGATTCCACGGTGGAAACCATCAGCAGGAATTGGATTTATACTATTAAACCAGAAAATGTTTCAGCTGAATTGCCACAATGGCTTATTGCAGAAAAAGCCAAGAACTGGATCAGTGAAAAATATGCTCAGATGAAAAAATTCTTCTACGAGAGCCTGACGCAAACGGACCTGGGAATTACCATGGCCGATGGTGGTGACCTTCCTTTTGGAATTTTATCACAGTTTGATGAAAAAACCTGGCAAAAATTCGGGGAAAGCTTTTTTAAATAGAATTAAATTATCCTTATCAGACGAATTATCTGCGTTGAATGACTACAGTCAAGGACTATGAATACAGGAGAATCTATGGGTTACGGATTTCTTTTTGACACTACCTTATGTATCGGATGCGAATCATGTATGGAAGCCTGTCAGGAGACCAATCAACTTACTGATAAGGCGGGTCATGAATTATCCGCACTGAGATATACGGTCGTAAAAAACAAAACCATTGCGGATGAGGACATCTATTATCGCAACATGTGTATGCATTGTGAAGATCCTACCTGTCAATCCGTTTGTCCGGTTGGTGCTTTTGAAAAGACACCAGAGGGTCCCGTGATCTATCACGAAAACAGGTGTATGGGCTGTCGTTATTGCATTATGGCCTGTCCATTTGATGTGCCGAAATTTGAATGGCAGAAAGCGCTTCCGCTGGTTAGAAAATGCAATATGTGTTATCCGCGTCTGAAAGAAGGTAAAATACCAGCCTGCGCGGAAGCATGTCCCACCGGTGCAACGCTATTTGGACAGCGGGATGAATTAATTCAAATAGCGCAGGAGCGAATAAGAGAAAATAAAGATAAATATCATCCTTATATCTATGGTTTATCCGAAGCCGGCGGAACGTCCGTATTGATTATCTCATCCGTCTCGTTGAGTGAATTGGATTTCAAGATGAATAATTTCCAGGAACCGCTATCTAAATTCACCTGGCAGGTAATGAAAGAGATTCCTAATGTCGTAACATTTGGCGGCGTTTTCCTGTTCGGCTTATCATGGATTATCAATCGACGGATAAAGTTGCAGGAAATTTCGGTAGATACTGAAAATGATGGTGCCCATGAAAAGGAGAAAAAGGCATGAGTAGATTTAATCTGACTTCACGTTTTCATTTTCGATTGACCTTCTGGAAAGGTGTATTTTTCATATTAGTAGCTCTGGGACTCTACTCAACTTTTATACGGTTCTTTTATGGATTAGGAAGTGCCACCAATCTCAGTGACAATTTCCCCTGGGGATTATGGATTGGCTTTGATGTGCTTTGTGGAGTTGGTTTAGCCGCGGGTGGCTTTACGCTGGCTGCCATTGTGTATATCTTTAATATTCATAAATTTAAACCTATTGTCCGTCCCGCCATTCTTACCGCATTTTTAGGTTATCTGATGGTCATTTTTGCAATCTTTTTTGATCTGGGTCGTCCTTATCGCATCTGGCACCCGATTATCATGTGGAACCCACATTCTGTGATGTTCGAAGTCGGTTGGTGTGTCATGCTTTATACAACGGTATTAGCCCTGGAATTCAGCCCGGTCGTTTTGGAGAAATTGCGCTGGAATAAATTCCTGAACATTATCCGGAGTTTCATCATTCCATTGGTCATTATAGGAGTTATTCTCTCTACTTTACACCAATCATCTTTGGGATCGTTATATTTGATTGTTCCAGAAAAACTCTATCCTTTATGGTATTCTCCCTTATTGCCCGTATTGTTCTTTATTTCCGCGGTAGCGGTTGGTTTTGCCATGGTTATCTTTGAATCTTTCCTCAGCGCCAGAGCTTTTAATAAGCGACTGGAAAAATCTCTGGTAGCCGAGCTGGCACGGGTCATCGTATTTGTCCTATCCTTATATGCGATTTTAAAATTACAGGACTTCGCCCGTCGCGATGCCTGGGCATATCTTTTTATTCCGCGGACGGAAACCTACTTTTTCTGGGCAGAGATATTATTAGGAGTAGCCATCCCTATTTTCTTATTAGCTATTCCTAAAATCCGCTCAAATGAAAGAACACTATTTGTCAGTGTGTTGATGGTAATCTTAGGATTCATTATGAATCGCCTAAATGTCGCCATCACCGGAATGGAATCTTACGCGCGGGCCAATTATTTTCCCAGCTGGATGGAAATTAGCGTCACATTAATGATTGTCGCCCTGGGCTTTGCCGCTTTTCGACTGGCTGTTAAGTATTTGCCGATTTTTGAGAAAAGCACCGAAGTGGCCATTCCTTCCAGCAAACCGATTAAAATTCGGAAAGTTGAAAAGCATCAATTACAAAAACCATATATCATCAATTGATAGGTTGGTAATGCCAGGTATATCAGAAAAAATTAATAATGATCTTCGTTGTGTGTGGATGTCAGCTGGGGTGGTGAATTATAAATTATGTGATATGAATTTTGACTGCGAAAATTGCGAATTTCATCACGCTATGCAAGGTTTGGAACATTCTCATCCACTCCGTAAGGAAACACAAAAAGATTATTTTTTCAGTACTGGTTCTGGAAATATCCAACAGATGGTTAATTCGTATCTCAGTAATTTATTAACGGGTTGTAAAATATATTTGGATCGTTCTTATCATTCCGCTCTTATATGGCTAAAACCGGAGAGCGATAATCTGATACAGATTGGACTCGATAAATTAAGCCTAAAAATTCTCTATCCCATTGATCGGTGTATTCTTCCGCAGGTTGGGGAACATGTGCAGCAGGAACAATTGCTGGGGTGGCTGGTTCGCGGGGATCTGATGATCCCTCTATATTCTCCTGTTCGAGGAGAAATTGTCGAAATTAATTCTGAATTTCCACTAAAGGCCTCAGCTGAACAAACACCCGAAGATGACTATCTACTGAAAATTAAACTGACTGATTCTTCGCACGACTTTCAGAAGTACCACCATTCGTATAGAGGAATCGAGAATTACCAGAAAAAAATCTTTTGCCTGAAAAGCTTCTTACAACGAAGTTTAGGTGGACAGCAAATAGAGAATATCGGATACACCTTAGGTGATGGAGGGATGTTAGAGCAAAATCTGGAAACGATAATGGGAACTGAATTATTTAAAGAATTCATTCAGGAATTATTTTATCGAAAATAAATTAGTATTTATCAGGCCAGTAACTATAAAAAATAACCCTCGTTCTTTCCACTTGGTAGATAAAAATTTCCCCTTCTTTAACTGTAACTTTGAAGAGACAACTATTTTTAGGTTTTCCTGCCGAAATTTTAAAAAATTCTCTTGATCAGGTTTGTTTCTTTTTGCATTGAACTCCAATTTTATCCTGACAGGATTGACAGAACATGGCCTGTTTAAGATCGATATTTTCTACATAGGTAGATGAATTCATCACACATTCAAAATCAATACAATGAACCAGACCAAAGGTATGACCCAGTTCGTGCAAAATTTCCTTCAGGGTGCGATTATACAAAAGTTCATCATTTTTCGGCAATCCGTAGAATTCATTGTTGAGTCGATAGGTTGAAACCAGGGCGCCACGACCATTGAACTGGGCTTCACCAAACAGAAAAGTCAAGATCGGTATGTAAATATCCACATCCGTGATTCCCACAATCTTCTCTCCATCCTCTGGAATATTTTTTAAAATATGGCTCAGAAATAACGTTGAATGGTATTGGTGTCTCTCAGGAGAATAAAATAAGCGTAGATTCACTTTTAGGGAAAGAGTATTAAATGTGAATGGCAAACAATGAACCAGGTCATCGGCTAATTTCCTCCAATACGGGAGGTAATGACCATTAATAAATGCCAGATAGATGATTTTACTCAATTACCTCTTAATTCCGTATTTTTTGATTTTATTGTAGAGAGTCACCCGGTCAATTCCTAACAGATTGGCGGCACGACTGATGTTACCCTTGGTATCGGTCAGAATTTTTTCAATATGCTGTTTTTCCAAATCTTCCAATTTTAGTAAATCAAGGTTTTTGCTTTCCTGGCCATTCAGATGCAAAGGCAGATCTTCTCTCATAATTTCGGAATGCTTTCCAACCACCATTGCCCGTTCAATGGCATTTTCTAACTCTCTCACGTTTCCCGGCCAGGAGTAAGTCAGCAGGATTTCCTGGGCAGTACTGGAGATTTTCTTTGTAGGTTTCCCCATCGTACGGGCATATTTTTGAATAAAGTATTCCGCTAAAGGCAAAATATCGGACTTCCTTTCGCGCAAAGTAGGAATAAAAATAGTAAACACATTTATACGGTAATACAAATCTTCGCGAAAGATTCCCTCTTCTACTAATTTTTCCAGATTCTTATTCGTGGCACAAATCAAACGGAAATCAACCTGAATTTCCTCCCCTCCCCCTATCCTGGAAAAGCGTTTGCTTTCGATCACCCGCAGCAGATCGACCTGCATCTTGGCGCTGATATCTCCAATCTCATCTAGAAACAGGGTACCTCCATTTGCCAGTTCTATTTTACCCTTACGACGGTATTGGGCACCTGTAAAAGCGCCTTTTTCGTGACCAAACAATTCGCTTTCCAGCAGTGTTTCTGGAATCGCCCCACAATTTACCGCCACGATTGGAAAATAGCGGCGTTTACTGCGAGTATGAATGGCGCGGGCAATCAATTCTTTTCCAGTTCCACTCTCTCCGCGAATCAAAACCGTTGAATCGGTTTCCGCGACAGTATCTACCAATTCTAAAACCCTTTTCATACCCTCGCTCTGGCCAACCATCTCCGTCACGCCGGCCAGCTCAGTAATTTTTTCTTTTAATTGTACATTTTCATCCGTTAGTTCTTTTTGTTTCAGCGCATTTCGAATCAGGCGCGAAAGATCGTCTGGATCAAAAGGTTTGGTAACATAATCAAATGCTCCGAATTTTAACGCTTCTACAGCAGTTTCCACCGAGGCATAAGCCGTCATGATAATAATGACTACCTTCGGATCAATCTCCTTGATTTTCTTTTGCAGGGTGATGCCATCCATTCCCGGCATTTTGATATCCAGCAGAATCAGATCAAAGGGACCGGCATGCATTTTATGAAGCGCATCCTCCGCACTTTCGGCAGTTTCAACTTTAAAACCATCCTCTAAGAACCATTCATTCAAGGAGGCACGAACGGAAAGTTCATCGTCTACAATTAAAATTTTATAAGGTTTCATGACTCAACACCCTTACTATCTTGGTTTTCTTTGATTTCGAACCGAGTGGGCAACTGAATATAAAAGGTAGTCCCCTCACCTGGTTTTGATTTTACCCACATCTTCCCATGATGACGTTGGATGATTCCATAAACTACCGGTAAACCTAAACCAACTCCTTTTTGATCCTTCTTGGTGGTGAAAAAGGGCTCGAAAATTTTATCTACTATTTCTTCTGGAATTCCAACTCCAGTATCCTGAATGCTGATCAGGATCTGATCAGTCGAATTTTCCGCTCCGGCAGCGACTATTCTCAGTCGTCCGCCATTCGGCATGGCCTCTACGGCATTTACCAGCAAGGCGATAATCGCCTGTAATAATTGGTCAGGATCACAGAAGATCTTTTTATTTTGTAGATTGATGACTTTTTCAGCCTCTACCTTAGCGAGCTGCATATGATGACGCATGATATCAAAACTGCGGTTTATGATATCTTCCAGTGATGTTTCCTGAAAATTAGTTGATTTCCCACGAGCAAATGCCAATAAATTGCGAACAATATTGCCACATCGCAATGATTCAGTGCGAATGAGTTCCAACTCTTTAATGATTTTTTCCTGCTGTTCTCCAGGCGGAAAATGATTTTTTACTTTTTTTTCCAAAATTTTGGCATAGGTGACAATTCCCGCCAGTGGGTTATTTAATTCATGAGCTACCGAGGCGGCCATTTTACCCAGGGAGGTCATCTTCTCCACCTGCAAAATACTCTTATGAATCTCTTCTAATTCGTTGGTTTTTTCATTGACCTTTTCCGCCAGCCGATAGGACCACTCTTTTAATTCATTATAAGCCCGTTTTAGATTTTCACCCATATTATTAAAGGAACGAGCTAACATTCCAAACTCATCCTTCCGCTGCATATCAATCCGATAATCCAGGTCGCCAATTGCCAGCCGAACTGTTCCGGTTTTCAGGCGGCTGATCGGTCGATAAATGAAAAAATACACCACCATCGCAAACAAAATCATGGCCAGAAAAATGACGAACAAGGTAATCACAAAAACTGTAGAACGGGTCTCAGCAAAAACTGCATCCAACTCATCCAGTGACATTTGTACATCCAGCACTCCTAAAATGGTTAAATCTGGCTGATGAGCATGACAGGCGTTATTGGAGCATTCGGCCGAATTGCGAATAGGATTGATTAATCCCATAATCCTTTTTCCATCTGCACTGCGAAATATTCGAGTTTTTTTGGTAATCGGCAGAGATTCAATAGGTTTATCGGCGGCATGACAGGCATAACACGCCTCCGCTTTCATATCAACAATATGACCTGCCTCATCATCTTTCGTGGAAAATTTGATTTCGCCTTTCTTATTATAAATGCGAATTCCTTCGATACCTGGTTCATCCTTGAACATTAGAATAGTCTGATAAAGCTCTTCCCGTTGATTAGTTAACATCAAACGATACAATGATTTTTTGATCAAATCGCTTGCCCGATAAGCACTTTGTCCAATAGCGATTTCATAAATTTGAGTGAGCTTCAATGAATATAATGCACTATAAATACCGAAAAGCACAATCAGCAACAAAAACAATAATAAAAATAATTTAAAACCGATGGAATGAAAAATAACCTCGATCTCTTTGAAACGATTTTTGACCATGGCCGTTTACCTATCCTCTTCTCCGACTAAATTATCATATTCTTCATACTTTCTCAACTTTTTATTATTTTATTCTTATATTTCACGAAAATTTATAAAAAATACTAACCTAAATTATTCAAAATTTTTGCATGTTGCTAAAAATTAATATGATTATTTCTTTCACATATCATCCTTGATGCAGATTGAATTTTGCAACATGGCATTCGGGAGAGTGATATATTGAGGTTGATAAAATTGCTGAACTTTAAAATGATCTCAAAAAATCTATAACCCAAACTCATCAGCATCGATAAGGAAATAAAAATGACGCGTTGTGAATGGGCCAATCAGGATCCGATGTACCGTGATTATCATGATAAGGAGTGGGGAGTCCCGGTCTATGATGATCACCGTCTGTTTGAGATGTTAATTTTAGAAGGCATGCAAGCCGGGCTGAGCTGGATCACCATTTTGCGGAAAAGGGAAAACTTTCGAAAGGCATTCGATGATTTCGATGTTCGGAAAATAGCCGCTTATAATAATCACAAAATAAAAGAACTTTTACAGAATCCGGGGATTATTCGCAATGAATTAAAAATCAGAGCCGCCATTACTAATGCTCAGATTTTTCTGCGAATTCAAGAATCCTATGGAAGTTTTAGTCAGTATGTATGGTATTTGGTGGGGGATACTCCGCGGATCAATGCCTGGAAAAAATTAGCCGAAATCCCGGCACGAACGGCCGAATCAGACTACCTCAGCAAGCAGTTGAAAAAACAGGGCTTTACATTTACCGGATCAACGATTTGCTACTCCTTTATGCAAGCGATTGGTATGGTAAACGATCATTTAATCGACTGTTTTCGCTATAATGAAATCAATTCCATTATTCACTCCCAAAATTTTAAAAAATAAATCATGCCTCATCCTCTCAGCGAATAAAAACCTGCTATCATTATTAATAAAAAATTATTAATATATAAGGTTTATTTAACCAAGGAGCCAAATAATGACCCGTGTCCCATTCAAGAAATTGACCTTATTTCTACTCATTATCATTTTCCAGTTTTTTACTGGCTGCAGTAAACCTGAAGTGGAAGGAAAAACAGAGATGAAGCTAACTGAGAATATTTTAAAGGAAACTATTACTGCTTTGATAGAAAAGTTTGGAACTGATGCCAGCGAGCGCATAGAAATAGGCGTACAGCAGGTAGCAGATCGCTGGAAAATGACCGATGGGAATCATCAGGAATTCAAGAATTTTTGCCTCGAAAATTTTTCCACTGACCAGAGTGAATTAGAGGCGATTTCCAATCGGTTTCAAAAAAATTTAGAAAGCCTCTATGGAAATCTACACCGCATTTCACGTGATTTTAAGTGGGTATTAGATGTGGATTGTGGAAAGGTTCTTCCAGTCGATTATCTCTGGGCAAATTATTCCCCCTTCGCGCATACCAGTGATGATCTGTTCAAAACTCGCCTGGCATTTGTGGCACTTTTAAATTTCCCATTAGAAAGTCTCGCCAAAAAGAATGAACAGGGAATAGATTGGTCAAGACAAAAATGGGCAGACGTGCGTCTGGTAGAAGAATTTCAAAGTCGGATACCGGCAGACGTCGCCCAAAAACGGTCGGAAATCTATACCATAGCCGATGATTACATCAACAACTACAATATATTCATGAATCATCTACTGGACCAGAACGGGCAACGTTTGTTTCCAGAGGGATTAAGACTTATCAGTCACTGGGGATTGCGCGATGAACTGAAAGCTCAGTATGCAAATTCAGCCGGCCTCTCTCGTCAACAGATCATTCAAAAAGTAATGGAACGAATTATCTTGCAGGAAATTCCGACGATGGTTATCAACAGCGAACAGTATGACTGGAATCCTTACCTGAACAAAGTATTTGAGAGCGCTACAGGCAAAGAAGTAACCTTTCAAAGTGAAGGGGTTCAGCGGTATCAGCACATCTGGAATATTTATCAGGCTGAAAAGCAAATGGATCCCTACTATCCGCACGCTCCTACTCATATCGATCGCAAATTTCACATTGATCGTGAAATGTCCGAAGCAGAAGTGGAAGAGCTTTTAATATCCATCCTATCCGCGCCAGTTTTGAAAGATATCGCCGGTTTAATTAAACAACGTCTGGGTCGTCCGCTGCAGCCATTCGATATCTGGTACGACGGTTTTAAACCGCGTTCCCAATACAATGAGGAGGATTTAGATCGCCGAGTTCAAAAACGTTATCCTACCGTGGCCGCTTTTCAGAAAGACCTGCCCACTATTTTGCGGGCGCTTGGTTTTAGTCATGAGACAGCTGAGTTTTTAGCTGCCCATATTGAAGTGGATCCCTCACGCGGCGCTGGTCATGCCATGGGGGCAGAGATGCGGCAGGATAAGGCGCATCTTCGCACCCGCATTCCTGCTGATGGTATGCTTTATAAAGGCTTCAATATTGCCATTCATGAACTGGGTCACAATGTCGAACAGGTGTTTTCATTAAATAAAATAGATTACTATACCTTAAGAGGGGTTCCGAATACGGCGTTTACCGAAGCATTCGCTTTTGTCTTCCAGACTCGAGATCTGCAGATTTTAGGTCTGGAAAACGTTAGCCGGGAATCCGAAGATTTAGCTATCCTGAATCAGTTTTGGAGCACGTTTGAGATTTCCGGAGTTGCTCTTACCGATATGTATATCTGGCGCTGGATGTACGAACATCCGACTGCCAATGCTGCCGAATTACGGCAGGCAATGCTTGAGATTACCAAAAAAGTATGGAATGACTATTATGCGCCGGTTCTGGGTATGAAAGATCAGATCTTGCTGGCTATTTATTCTCATATTGTGGATGGTGGGATGTATACTCCAGATTATCCATTAGGCCATATCATTTCGTTTCAGATCGAAGAATTTTTAAAGACAAAACCACTGGCAGTCGAAATGGAACGCATGTGCCGGCTGGGAAAATTATCGCCGCAGATCTGGATGCAGCAGGCGGTGGGTCAAAAAATATCGACTCAGCCTTTAATTGAGGCGGCAGAAAAAGCGGTTAAAAATATTCAATAAAAATCCGATTATTGGCTTTGTTTAGTGAAATGAGTTTATCTTTATTTACAGATGGAATGAATCATTTTATAAATGAAAAAATCAGAAAGACGATTATTAAAATTGAATTTCTTTATAAATAGTTGTACATTTAGGCCGTTTAAAAAGAGGAATTCAAATGGAGGATAAAACGAAAATGACAGTTGCGCCCAAAAACATGGCAATTTTAGTAGGCGGTGGTCCTGCCCCAGGTATAAACAGCGTTATCAGCGCGGCCACTATTCGTGGCATTATCGATGGGATAGATGTACTGGGCATCAAAGATGGTTTCAAATGGATTATGCGGGGAGACATATCCCACGTTAAAGAACTGAATATCGAAAATGTCAGTCGAATTCATTTTCGGGGTGGATCTTATATCGGAATTTCTCGGGAGAATCCGACCAAGGATAAAAAATATTTAGAGAATGTAGTTACTTCTTTATTACGGTTAAATGTCGATAAGCTGATTACCATTGGCGGGGACGATACAGCTTTCAGTGCCATGAAAGTAGAAGAATTGGCGGCCGGACGAATTCGGGTCGTCCATGTTCCCAAGACTATCGATAACGATTTAGATCTACCGCATGGGATCTGCACCTTTGGTTTCCAAACCGCCCGTCATGTGGGAGTAAATATTGTTAAAAATCTGATGGTAGATGCTCAAACCACTTCTCGCTGGTACTTTGTGGTATCGATGGGAAGAAAGGCCGGCCATCTGGCTCTGGGAATTGGAAAATCCGCCGGCGCTACTCTGACGATTATTCCCGAAGAATTTCCAGAGGAAACGATAAAGCTTCAAAAATTAGTAGATATTTTAGTGGGAGCAATTATTAAACGATTGAGTTCTGAAAGACCCGATGGAGTGGCGATCTTAGCTGAAGGATTGGTGGAACGATTAGATCCCAAAGATCTGGAAGTGCTCCTGAATATCGAAAGAGATGCTCATGATAATATTCGTTTAGCCGAGGTTAATTTTGGTGAGATTTTAAAATTTCACGTACAAGACGAATTGAAAAAATTTGGATTGAAAGCGACTATTGTTGCCAAGAATATCGGTTATGAATTGCGGTGCTCGGATCCGATTCCCTTTGACATGGAATACACCCGTGATCTAGGATATTGCGCCGCACAATTTTTAATCGATGGCGGAAATAGTGCAATGATCTCCATTCAGGAAGGGCGATTTGTGCCCATGTACTTTGATGAAATCATTGATCCGGTCACCAAAAAAACCCGGGTTCGAATGGTGGATATTAAATCGGAGTACTATCAGATCGCCAGACGGTATATGCTACGGCTCACTAAAGAAGATTTCGATGATCCCCACGAACTGGCAAAATATGCTGCTACCGCCGGAATCAGTCTGGAAGCATTCCGAAAGCGTTTTTACTACATCGCGGAAAGTGATGTCTGGCAAATGCCCAATCTAAATCCAACGAAATTTCCCAGAAAGAAAATCACTCATGAACAACCCAGAGAGATTACCGAACCGAAAGAAGAAAAAGCCAGTGAGGTAAAAATACCCAAGGAGCATGTGAAAGGAAAAAAGGTCTTATAAAATTTATTTATCTATTCAGGAATTAATCAGCAAACAAAGGCGATGCTATATCGCCTTTTTTATTTTAGACAGGCAGAATTTTAAGAGTTGACGAGTGAAAAGGATTATCGGTAGAGACGAAATTGGTCGCCTAAATATAATTTGCGGGCTTCTGGATCGTTTGCCAGGGCTTCACTGGTTCCCTCCTTCAGAATTTTTCCCTCAAATAACAAGTAGGAATGATCGGTAATGGAAAGCGTTTCGTGCACATTGTGATCAGTGATTAATACTCCAATATTTCTCTCTTTCAATGTCTTAACAATATTTTGAATATCCTGTACAGCAATAGGATCTACGCCGGCAAAGGGTTCATCCAGCAGAATAAATTTTGGCTGGGTAACCAGCGTGCGGGCGATCTCTGTCCGACGTCGTTCTCCGCCAGAAAGATTATATCCTTTATTATGGGCCAGATGATCGATGCCCAGTTCCTGCATCAGCTTTTTTGCCCGTTCTTTACGTTCGGCCCGAGAGATGCCCAGGACTTCCATAATGGCCAATAAATTTTCCTCCACCGTTAATTTCCGGAAAATGGATGGTTCCTGTGGAAGGTATGCGATACCACGTCGTGCTCGTTTGTACATGGGAAGCCGGGTTATCTCTTCATCATTTAAAAATATTTTCCCCGAATTGGGACGTATTAAACCGGTGATCATGTAAAAAGAGGTGGTCTTACCCGCTCCATTAGGCCCAAGCAATCCAACAATTTCTCCTTGCTTTACCTTTAAACTGACCTTATCCACCACTTTCCTTTTACCGTAGATCTTTAACAAATCTTCGGTATACAAAAGTGCCTTTCCATTCCCGGTGAAATTTTCCTGCACGTTTTACTCCGCCACAATTTTACCCTTATAATCCTCAGGATAATAAGTGCCCTGCGCGCCGCCAATGACTACAATACTATCCAATTCATTTTCTTTCAGAAAGGCTTTAATGGTATCAGCGGAAGCCACATTAATTCCGCGATCCTCTTTCTTTTCCTTTAAATGATAGTAACTGCGGGCATTTGAAATCGCATTTATTTCTCGCAATTTTCGATCCGCAATATACAACACGATTTCTCTACCTTCCAGCCGATCCTCCTTTCCCTGCAAGGAATCCAAAACCGAGATTGCCAGTGCTTTACCACTCACAATCATTTTTTCCAACTCACGAGCTTTCAGGATCAATTGCATTTCCTGACCAGTTATCTCGTTATTTTCCTGACGAGCGACCGGATTACTTTTCAGATAAATAACATCCCGATCCAATTCGTAGATGGCAGAATCACAAGTGGCAAATAAATTCTCCTGATAGATGCGTACCGAATGGCGGGCAATGGCCCTGCGTATGGTGTGGAACACATATTCCATTTCCTGACTGAAAATGTGAATGGTATCCTGCGAAGTGGAATCAATTCGCCAGAAATGAGCCTGATCCTTTACATAACTAAATTTTTTTTCCGGGATATATTCACCTTGAAGAGCAGTGATATAGGCCTGATTTTCACGGTCGTGCAAAAATAAATTTCCTCTTGCCCGGATGTGATCATTGCTGTAGCTATATTCCAGATAATCTGATTTCATTTCCTGAAGCGGTCGGAAAATCTGCACATTTCCTTCCGCGATGGCAATTTTATTCACCTCAAAATAACGAGCTTCCCGGGCGATCAGCGTATCTTTTCCGCGATACATGCGAATATTGCCTTGTAGATGCAGGATTTTATTGGTTTCGTCATACACGGCTCGATCGCAGAATAATTCCAGAGTGTCCTGCCGGGCATGAACATGACCCTCCAGAAGCTTCAATGGTAATCCATTTTCAACATAACCCCGCGAGAGATCGGCATGAAGCAACTCCAATCGCGACGTATCCCGGCGAAGATAATTTTCCTGGGATAATCCGTTCAACACTACCCACCCCAATAACAACAGAAAGGATCCACCGACCTGCGCTGCCCGCTTCATTGGATAATCATCCACCTATTTTTGCAATGGAATTTTTCGCCGGGAATATCCCCGGGCGTTTTTAATCTCGTAATTCTTTAAATCCGGATCAGAAACGAAAGAATCACCGGTCAGCGTATCCGCTTCAGTGGAAAAACGAACGGCAACATCACTGATGATCTTTTGCTTGTCATTATCCCAGCGAAGCTCACTCGTTTCGAGAACCACTCCACTATCAGACACCACTTTTACTCGTCCATAGGCAATTAAATGATTGGTCTGATTGAATACAATTCCGGAATCGGCCGTTAAAGTTGAATTGTGAAGACCATTTTTATCAAAAAAATCAGCATGGATGCTGTCCCGAAGGATAGTTCTATTCTTATCATTATAAAAAGCAATATAGCCTGCCCAAATTTCAGCAAATTTTTTCCCCTCTCTGGTCATTGTAATAACCGATTGCCAGCTTTCCTGGTCCGGAATCTTGCTTTGATCCAGAGAGCCGGTAGACTGTTGCTCGTCTATCTTGCTGCAACCGGAGAGTAAAACCAAAATTGCTAAAATGAGGATTTTATAAAATATACCCATATCTTATGTTTCACTTAAACTTTATGACACTGGCATCTATGATATATTATTTTTTAGAATTTTTGTTTCTTACTTTCTATAATTCATTACATTAAAAAATTCCGGCTCGCATAATATCATGCAAATGAATAACTCCACATAATTTTTTTTGCTCATCGATGACCGGCATGGCAATAATCCGATACTCTTCCATTTTTTTATAAGCGGTATACGCCAGGGTATTGTTGGTAATTATTTTAGGTGATCGATTCATTACGGCTGTAACGGGTATATCAAAAAAATGTTCAGTACGTTCTACTAATCGGTTCAAATCTCCGGTGGTCATCACACCCAGGATATGTTTTTCGTTATCCACCACCATACAAATTCCGCGTTTGGCCGCCATTTCCAGAACTGCTACTTTCATCCTGGCATCCTCTGGTACCATAGGAACCTGTGCACCTTTTTCCATAATATCATCGACCCGTAGCAGCAATCGTTTACCCAGGCTCCCGGCTGGATGAAGAAAAGCAAAATCTTCCCGGGTAAAACCTCTTTTTTCCAGAAGCGCGATAGCCAGCGCATCTCCCAGAACAGTCATAGCGGTGGTGCTGGAAGTGGGGGCGAGATCATGGGGACAGGCCTCTTCTTTTACTCCAATATTCAGGACTACCTGACTATGTTTCGCCAGAACCGATTCCGGATTCGAAGTGATGGAAATAATGGGAACGTTTAATTTTCTAAGCACTGGTAAAAGGTAATTCAATTCCTCGGTATTACCGCTTTTAGATAGACAGATAATCACGTCATCTTTGTGAACGATTCCCAGATCGCCATGGATGCCCTCTGAAGCGTGCAAAAAATAGGATGCCGTACCAGTAGAGGCTAAAGTAGCTGCCAATTTTCGGCCAATCGCTCCCGATTTTCCTAAACCAGTAATAATCACTCTTCCGTGGCACGACAGGATCAGTTCAACTGCCTTTTCAAAATTTTCATTGACATGGGATCTCAATATTTTGATCGCTTCTAATTCCTGATCAATAACCCGATAAGCAATCTGTAAAACACTCTGTTTAGATACCAACTCATTCATTTTTTTACTCCTGTTCTTAACCACCAAACCTCACCAACCCCCTCTTCCGTATAATAACCTGATGTCTGGCTAATTTTTCTGAGTTATTTTATCAATAGCAGACTGCAACAATTTTTGTGATTGCAGGATGAGTTCGATGACTTCTCTTACTGCCCCATCACCACCATTTTTTCGAGTGACATAGTGAGCGAATTTTTTAGTAAGAGGAGAAGCATTCTGAACTGCCACCGCCAATCCTACTTCCTGCATGACGGGAATATCCGGATAATCATCACCAATAAAACAAAATTCTTCAGCACTTATTTTCAATGAGTTTTTTAGCTCATTAAAGGCTGGCAACTTTTTTTCTTTTCCTAACAGCAGATAATCCATTCGTAGCTCGGCCGCCCGGGTTCGGATAGTACCGCTCTCGCGCATGGAAAGAATCCCGACTTTTAGGCCACCAAGTTTAGCCATTCGGATACCCAAGCCATCATGGGCATTAAAATGTTTTATTTCCAGTCCGTTGCTATCATAGATTATATCCCCGTTAGTCATCACCCCATCCACATCCATTAAAACCACTTTTATCTTTTGTGCACGTTTTTTTATGTCATTAGAAGTTTTCATTATTTTTTTCCTTCCACACCAGTTATTGAAATTTTGCAATTAGGGAATGCATGGACAACAATTGTTCAGCCACCTGCGGGAATGCCGCTAACGATAACTGGGAGGCGGCATCACTTAATGCATTCGGAGGATCGGGATGAACTTCCATGAAAATTGCGGAAAGTGCAGCAGTGGCCAGTGCGGCACGTGCCATCGGCAAAATAAATTCAGGCTGTCCCCCACTGGATGTACCCAGACCGCCGGGCAATTGCAAACTATGAGTGGCATCATATACCACTGGATAACCGATCCGATCCATGATGATCAAAGATCGCATATCGACCACCAGATTATGGTAACCGAACGTCGTTCCACGTTCCGTCAATAATATATTTTCATTTCCGGTGCGGCTGATTTTTTGAGCGGCTTGCTTCATATCCTCCGGGGCCATGAATTGACCTTTTTTTATGTTTACTGCCTTCTGAGTGCGACCGGCGGCCAGCAGCAAATCTGTTTGTCGACACAAAAAGGCTGGTATCTGCAACACATCGACCACCTGGGCCACGATGGGTACTTCCAGTTCGGAATGAACATCGGTTAACACCGGAAGGTCGAGCTCCTGACGGACTTTTTCCAGTACCTTAATGGCCTCTTCAAAAGCTAAACCAGTAAAACTGCTTATGGAAGTGCGATTGGCTTTACGATATGACGATTTAAAGATCAACTGAAAATGCCATTTCTCAGACTGCTTCTTTAGAAATTCCGCCGTCGACATAATCATTTTTTCATTCTCAATAACACACGGACCGGCAATAATGGTCAATGGCTGTTTCTTACCAATTTCCAAATTTCTTATCTTTACCATACTGATGAATTTTCCCTTTTTTTATTACTGTTTTCACGTTAGTAGAACCAGATGATAAAAAATATTTATTCATTCCCATTTCTCAGAATATCATCTTTCAGCTTCTCCTGAGCAAGGCGCCTTTCTTTGAATTCGTTGTACCACTTTTCACGCTCGTCTTTACTCCATTTGCTGGGGAGTAAAAATTCTAATTTATCACCAGTCGGAGGAAGAAAATCATTTTCAAAACTGATCTGAATCAGATTATTTTGACATAATACACAATAGTATTCGATCGGTACGGCTAGCGTCTCCAACACTGTTCCACCTGTCCAGCAATTATCGCACATATGATTACTGAAGCGAAAAGTTCGTCCGTCGGGAAGTTGGAAAAGATCGCGACTGGCATCAATATTCACAAAGTCAATTTCAGAAAAATCTTTGATCAGGATTGGATTCATGATATTAATCCGATAAAGTTTTTTGTTGTTTTTGGCAAAATTCCAGTGATGCTTTCACAAAACTGACAAACAGTGGATGGGGTTGCGTGATGCGGCTCTTCAATTCCGGGTGAAATTGGCAGGCAAGAAAGTATGGATGATCTTTAATCTCGATCATCTCCACCAAGTTGCCATCTGGAGAAAGGCCACTTAGTACCATCCCATTTTCCTGTAAAATCCGTCGATATTCATTATTTACCTCATAGCGATGGCGATGACGTTCACTGATATAATTCGTCTGATAAGCCCGAAAAGCAAGGGTATTATCTTTCACCACACAAGGATAGGCTCCCAGACGCATAGTGCCACCGAGGTCTTTAATATTTTTTTGAGATTCCATAATATGGATTACAGGATAAGGAGTGGTGGGATCAAATTCAAGACTATTGGCATTTTTCAAATTACAGGAATTTCTGGCAAATTCTATTACCGCACATTGCAATCCCAAACATATTCCAAAAAATGGTACTTGATTTTCTCGGGAATATTGTATGGCTTTCAATTTCCCTTCTATTCCACGATTTCCAAATCCACCAGGGATAAGAATTCCACATATATCAGAAAAATATTTTTCCGGACCATCTCTTTCGACCATTTCCGAATCTACCCATTTTAAAATAACTTGAGTATCATTGGCTACCGCTGCATGCACAAACGATTCAATGATACTCTTATATGCATCCTTTAATTTTATGTACTTTCCACAAATGGCGATCTTTATTTTGCTGCCGGGATTTTTTATTTTTTTTACAATATTCTGAAGTTGAGTTAAGTTCGCCGGTTCGGATTTCAGATTCATTATTTCCATTAACTTATCATCCAGCTGCTGGCGGGCAAAATGCAAAGGCACTTCGTAGATAGTTGAAACGTCAATAGCCTCAATCACCCGCTCTGCCTGGACGTTGCAGAATAAGGCGATCTTTTCCTTGAGACTCTTGTTCAGCGGGCGATCGGTACGACAGATTAAAAAATCAGGTTGAATCCCAATTTCTCGTAAACGCATCACGGAATGTTGAGTGGGCTTTGTTTTGAGTTCGCCGGCAGACTCGATAAATGGAACTAAAGTCAAATGCATGGTACAGGTATTTCCCATACCAGCCTCCAGACAAAATTGGCGGATCGCCTCAAGAAAAGGCTGGCTTTCAATATCGCCCACCGTCCCGCCGACTTCTACGATGACCACATCGGCTTGAGTTTCTTTCGCCAGAACGATTACCCGCTGTTTGATCTCATCTGTGACATGCGGAATTACCTGTACGGTGGCTCCCAGATAATCACCACGCCGTTCTTTCGAAATAACTGTGTTATAGATCTGACCGGTGGTCACATTATTCATACGGGTCATATTTTCGGCGATAAAACGCTCATAATGTCCCAAATCCAAATCGGTCTCTGAACCATCATCGGTGACATACACTTCTCCATGCTGGAAGGGGCTCATCGTCCCCGGATCAACATTCAGATAGGGATCCATTTTCATAATGGTAATTTTCAGACCACGAGCCTTTAATAAAAATCCCAGCGAGGCACACGCAATCCCTTTACCCAAGGAAGAAACCACCCCACCAGTAACAAAAATAAACTTGGTTTTTTCAGGCACCCTCTTCATCAATTCTTCAACCTCTATTTTTAAGCATTTCTTCCACTTGCATGACATCCTGCGGCGTATCCACTCCCGGTGATGGAAAATTAGCCGGGATGACTCTGATTTTATGTCCTTTGCTCAAAATTCTCAATTGCTCCAGTTTTTCGGTATTTTCCAGAGGCGATGGATTCCACCGCAGAAATTCCAGTAAAAATTTCTTCCGATAAATATACACACCCAGGTGTTGAAACAAACAGGAAAGTGGAGTGAAGCTGGTATCTCGAAAATACGGAATGGGATGCCGACTGAAATATAAGGCGTCATTATTTTCATCGGTTATTACTTTGACGACATTTGGATCCTTCCATATTTCTTCTTTTTTCAGAGGATAGCACAGGGTAGCCACGTTCAACCGGGGATTTGAGCTTATAACAGCGACGGCTTTTTCAATGGCCTGAGTATCAATCAAAGGTTCATCACCCTGTAAATTAACGATAATTTCCGCCGGCACTTTTTTAGCCACATATCCCACTCGATCACTTCCAGAGGGCAGATCTACCGGGGTCATTTCCACTTCGCCCCCGGCATCCTGAACCACTCTAAAGATACGCTCTTCATCCGTCGCCACGATTACTCGATGAACACCCGAGATTTTCCTGGCCCGTTCCCATACATGAATGATCAATGGCTTTCCGGCCAGTGGTATTAAAGGTTTTCCCGGAAACCTCTTTGATCCAAAGCGAGCGGGGATAATCACTACCACCGGGCCAGTTGCTTTCTGGCCTTTCAGTTTTCTTGAGCTCAATTCCATTGCTTTCTTGTGGTACTCTCCATTCTTAAAAGTAAAATCCATCCTTTGCAGATGGAGTTGATGAACTATATATCCACACCTAACTCACTTCTACAAATTATATTAATTAATAAATTCATTAAAATTAATGGTTCAGGTTGAATCATGCAAAATCTTTAGTATGTGAAATAAAATCAATGAATGGCAACCTCTAAGATGCCTGGCTAAAATAAAAAATTACTGAAGGAAAAACAATCATTAAAAGATATGATTGGGAGAGCGGCGGGCACCTAATCTGATTCCACCGTGTGCAAAAATACATTTGAGGGTGGGAGGTAATCGATAAAAAGCCTGTAAAAAAATTCTTATTAAAAAATGATAGAGGTCTTCACGAAAAAATACCAAAATCCAAGATAGATAAGTTCTTATTGGTGGTCAAGACAGCGACCGTAGATCTGCAACTGGTGGCGAATCATTTTCATTCGATATTTTTTACAAATTTTTTCCTGATTTTTTTCAATTAATGGGTCGTTAAACTCAATCACTTTACCGCAGACCACACAAATCAGATGGTCATGATGCGGCAGGTTGAACGACACTTCGTAGCTGGCAAAATCGTTGCCGAGGTTCTCTTTTTTTATAATCCCAATGTGCGAAAACAAATCCAAGGCACGGTAGATTGTAGCCCGTGAAATGCGATGATTTTTCTGACGCGTCTGCTTAAATAGTTTTTCGGCATCAAAGTGATCGGGAGATTTGAAAATTTCCTCAAGAATAATCAGACGTTCTTTGGTAAATCGCTGTTGATGTTCCTTAAGAAATTGACGCAACTTATAGAGAGCATTCTGAAAGTCTAACATCATGGTAACTCATTCTGAAAGTGGGGTGAAATAATAATTGAGAGGGGAAAGATTCTTAATTGAACTCCAGGTCATTAAAATAATAATCGGCTGGATTGACTGGTTTATTGCGGTAGTGTACTTCATAATGGAGGTGGGGAGCGGTTGATAATCCACTATTTCCTACTTCGCCAATTTTATCTCCTCGTTTAACGAATTGTCCTCGTCTGACATAGATTTTCTGTAGATGTCCATATTTGGTTTCGAAACCGTATTTGTGATTGATAGAAATAAAATTGCCATATCCACCATTGGTACCGGTAAAGGTGACATACCCATCAGCGGAGGCTAACACAGGGGTACCGCGATTCGCGGCGATATCGATACCCAGATGGTCGGTTATGCGCTTGTAAATGGGATGTCTCCTCTTCCCAAATCCATCCGTAATTCGACCATTTAACACCGGTTTAATGGCTGGTAGATATTGGAGTGAATCTTCTTTGCGATTGACTGTCGAAAGCAGTTTTTGAAAACTCTCACTCTCCAGTTTAATTTCCCGCTCCAGCCGGGCCAGCGTATTTTTATTATCTGTAATAAGCGATTGTAGTTTTAAATCTTCCAGAGCTATTCCACTGGTTTTTATTAGATCAGATCCACCAATTCCCACCTGACGGACATCTTCCTTAATAGGAGCAATATCCAGGCGGGAGCGAATCTGGTCATCCAGGGCTTCAATCTGATCAATATGGCTACGAATAATCGAGATTTTTTCTCCCATCAGCTTCAACTCTTGCTGTAAGATTCTATTTTCTGATTCCAGCTGATTGATTTGCGAGTTGTGATTAAATTTGATGCCCATATTCACAGCCAGCTTTAATAAGACGGCGACCAGGAGAAATAAAAAGAAAATAGATAAAATAAATTGGGTAAGACTAATTCTGATTTGTTTAACGACGGTGCTGCGAGGATCAATAAAAATAAAGTAAGGCTTATCGTTCATCGTTTACTTTCTCGTCGCTGATTTGCGTAATAAATCAAAAATAAAAATATTTGTGATCTTTGTCAACATTTAAAAAATTGTTTTTTATGTTACTGATATTCTCCTGTTCCAGGTCATTGTTTTTTACATATTCTTATTTTTATATAATACTATCGTCTATTTGTAGGAATTTTTTAGAAAAAAGTGTTTCTCGGGTTCTGGCTGATATCGGTGAGCATACCGTAAGTTATAATTATTTGATAAAATTGAAGTTAACACTTATTTCAATTAGAGATATCAATAGCTTATCCTATCAAAATTTTCTATACACCGAAAAGAATCAGAATAAAATATGTAAAGCTAAGAGGATTTTAACGAAATAATGCTTTGATGCTGCCCCAGCTGCGCGAAATATCAGAAAGATTCAGGATCACCGGCAGGGTATCCGTATACTGGTAGCTCCCATCATTATTTACAATTCTCAAACGATAGTGAAAAATACTGTTGGTGAGTCCCAACCTATTATCTTCAAAGCGATACATAAATCCAGGGCCACGGGCAGGTACTTCACCAATATCAAAGAAGTGAGAATTATCGGTCGATCTTTCTACCACAAATTTTTGCACACCCTCCTCCGAGGAAGTCTTCCACTGCAAAATAATTTTATTTTGTTCTGGCTCGGCTTTCCATTCAACAATCGTAGCGTTGGCCCAGAGAAAGGTGATGAAAATTGTAAGAAATAGTGAAATGTAAATTATTTTCATATCGAATTAAATTTTAGTGTTATAATATAATACTTTTTCAAAAAAAATCAAGTCTCAAGTTTAATATTTTAAAAAAAATTAATACCTCCATTTTATCGCCCACACGCTGCACAATCTTTTATTTACATTCCATCCGGCGATGACCTTTCCGCCTAAAAGTAGAACCACACTCATCATCTGGTATGGATCATACCCCCAGCAGGTAATTATTTCCAATTGGTCATGGACTCCAACAAATTATCGGTTTTTTCAGCAGGTGCATGAGATGAGTTTTTTAAAATTCATACCCAACAGAAAAATAGATTATTTCGCGCATATTGGTCAAATTTCCATACATCAACTGCACAGGGCCGATCAGAGAATTAATTGCCAGGTATACTCCCCAGCTGGTAAAAAAGTCTTTCCGTTGAAGGGGTTCTTCCATTGATTCTCTGATGGCGCCCAGATTGAAATTTACACCCAGATACATATCAATCGGCAGATTCCAGGAAAACGCATATCGCAATTCGTTCTGCAGAGAAACGAGCTGGCGACCAAACTTTTCCTTTTCATATAATCCCGGAAAATCCATCATTCCCCCCAGGGTGAAAAACTCAGAGAAAGGAACGGTCAGGTCACCGCCACCAGCCGTGGTTTTGATTCGATAATTCAAGAAACGATTCAAAGGGTAATACCCTTCCAGACTAATATTGAAACGAGTAAAGGAACTCGATCCACCGAATATGTTTTTATTTCCCGTTTCCCAATACCAGCGGTTATAGATCCCTTTGTCAGGAAATGGCAATTTATCTCTTTTATCGACTACCGAACGAATGATAAAAGTGCGAATCCGATAATTTTCGGTATACGGGAAAAAAGATTGTTCGGAATGAATACTCACATTATCCCAGCGAAATTCAGCCGTAATAGATCCCAGGCGAGATATTTGTTGACCTAACACAAAATTAAGTCCACGCCGGATAGTAATGTAATCATCGCTATGAATATTTTGCTGATAAAAGCGATCCCATCTTTCTTGATAGTACAAAGAAAACCGATAAGTAAGATAGGTTTTTAACAGACGAACACTATACAATTTAAATTCGGCTGATTTATCCAGATCGCCGATCATTCCTATGAATGAGGTTTTAATTTCCTGTCCAAAAAGATTATCTTCCGCTAATTCCACAAATGCTTTGGCTTTTCTTTCCAGAGAAGCATTTAATCCCAACCGCATGAGCAAATATTTTTTTTCTTTCACTCTGAAAATGATGGAATTACTGGTTGAGTTCCGAACCACATTCAACGTTACACGATCAAATAAACCCGTGCTATAGATATTTTGAATGCTCTCAATTGCCTCTGCGGAACGAAAGAGTTTTCCTTGGGCCAGCACTATTTCACGAAAGATGATGCGGTTTTTGGTTTCCAGGTTGCCCCTTATCTCTATTTTATCAATAAGACCTTCATCAACCCGGATACGAAGAACCTTCAATTCCGGCTGATAAGCAACCTCGACAATTCGAGCTAATGAATAACCAGCGGTAAATAACCTATTTAAAAATGCATTCATTTGCTGAAACAAATGATTGAAATTCAATGGTCGATTCAGATGGCTTAAATAGCCTTCATTAAATAAAGAATCAGGATTTATTCGATTTGTTTCTATGATCAGGTGCTGCACCACTGGATTTTCTTTCATTACATAAGTCACCGAGACATCTGAAGGTGTCCCTTTTACCATGGCATATACATTTTCGAAATCCCCCGTTTGAAATAAAAAACTCAAGTCCTGATAAATGTCATAGAGCCGCAATTCCTTTTGTTCATTAGCGATTAAGAATTTCTTCAGGCTATCAGCCGGAATTGATTCCAGGCCGGTGATCGATACGTTGCTGACGAGACCAAACCGATAGTTATCGCCCCAGAAATTTTCCTGGATTTGTTTAATTGACATCTTAATAGAATCGATCATAACCGCAGTGGCGCGATAGCCTGCCAGAATTAGAGAATCAACCTGGGTAAAATCGCCGGAGCCGTAGTCAGTGACCCTGGGCGAAATTAAGATATCGGCCATATTCCGCATGTGTTGGATTTCTTCCTGCACCATGATAGTAGTAACCTGATCAGCAATTTGCCAGGGGGATTTCATTTGCTGGGGTGAGCGCAGCGGAGCGGTAACATCCACTGCCATCGTCAAATTTGCACCATTGTCCTTCGCCACATCAACGGGAAGATTATCGCGGATACCACCATCGGCCAGCCACATTCCATTCAATTCTACGGGTGCAAAGAGTAGAGGCACGGCCATACTGCCGCTTATGGCCTCTGCCAGATCTCCGCTGTCCAACACCACTCGCTTCCCACTTATCAGATCCGTCGCAACCGCCCGAAACGGAATTCGCAAATTATCAAAATTATTCGCCGATTGGAAATTGGCATTCAATAAATGACGATAAATTATATCGAATATTTTTTGACCGGGTGAAAGAGAGGAAGGAATATAGGGAATTCCCTTATCGAATCGTAACTCCAGCAAGTGACGGCGGGGATAGGTTTTTTGAGACCAGAAAAGATGAGTTCGCTGGGTTTCATCAGTGAATAAATCCTGCCAATCAATATGGCGAAATAAGTTGATTAAATCATCGGCATGATAACCAGCCGCATAAAAGCCACCGATAACGCTCCCGATGCTGCTACCAACAATCAGGTCCAGTGGTATCTGATTCTCTTCCAGCGCTTTTAACACCCCCAGGTGAGCTAATCCTCTGGCTCCACCTCCACTCAGCACCAGTGCTATTTTTAAAGATTTTGGCCTGTAATAAACCAGATTTTTTAGAGGATAGGCGCTGGTATTATCGGTAGGCAACAAAATCCGTTCTTCAAAATAGACTTCTTGACCTGGCACATTTTGAAGCAAAATGAATAATCCGAACAGAACCAACCAATATCTAAAAGGATTCATGCCCACTCGTACTTTAGCAAACAAGGCAAAAGTTACGATTAATTCCCGAAAAAGCCAAGAGTTGATTTTCGAGCCAAAAAGAGTTACTGATTGATTTGATGTGATTGTCGAGAGAGATATTCGAAGTAATATTTAATTAATTCCCGATATTCAGCAGAATAGCCTTCTTCCAGCGCATTCATCAATTCTTTCCGCAAACGATCTTCTTTCATTAGTGTTTCTTTTCTCAGTTCCGGTGGTGATTTTACCAGCCGGGTGGCTTCTCTCTCTGCTTCCCTTTTTTTTGAATATTCTTTTTCTCTTACTGATTTTTGAGCATCCAGTAAGCGGGAAAGAATCCTCTCCTGACGTTCGATGACCCGACGGTCCAGCTGCTGGGCTTCAAGCTGGCGAATCACTTCTGCCATTTCCTCGCCCAACTCGTTCAATCGTCCCAGAACATCACGCCGATTCCCGGTTTCAGAAGTGAGTTGATCCAGAGAATTTTTTATAACTCCCTGCTGAGCCGCTAAACGGGCTAAATCTTCCGTCGAAAGCTGCATTCGTCCTTGCTGTCCGAGCTGAAACAGTGACATGCTTTCCTGATTGAGTTGACCCTGCATACCGGACATTTTTTGCAGCTGTTCTAAAAACTGTTCGATTCCCGAAGCCGAAGAAGATTGGGAAAGCTGGTTCATACTGTTCTGCATGGCCAGCAAGGACTGATTCAAACCTGACATGGCATTTTTCTGATGTGCAGAAGCCTGCCGAGGATTCCGATTCTCTAATTGAGTTACAGCCTGCCCCATATTCGTCAACACCTGAGAAAGGCTCTGATTGAGCTCGGAAGGAACAAAAAAAGTTTTATGGGAAATATCTATCACCTGCGAGATAATCTGACCGATGTTAGAGATTAAGCGAGATTGCTGTCTGGCGAGATCACTGATTTGCGGGGAGGCAGAATTGAGATTTTCAGTCCGTTTGGAAAGATTTTCCTGGGTAAATGAAGTTCCCAGCATGTCCATTATCGTCTTCTGCATCATGGATGAGATCTCATCTTTTTGCGCCTGAAGCATATCCTGCTTGGCCTTTTGTAACATGCTCTGCATCATCTCAAAATTGCCTTTCAGGCGCTGACCGCTCTTGGAAGCTGAAGATTGTATATTTTCACTTAAAAACTGTTGCATCTGCATTAACTGAGATGATATGTCCTGTTCCTCCATGAATTTTTCAGTTTGTTCCAGCATCTCAGAAGCAGGATTCATATTGGTCTGTAAATCTTCCAGGGTCTGTTTAAGCTTATCAGCGAGATACTCATAAT
>CAYMXZ010000014.1:0-29689 GCA_964394475.1 uncultured Caldithrix sp.
GAAAAGCATATAAAAAGATTTAAAGAAAATAATAGAATAACCTTCTGATTAATTACCCAATAATAATTAGGTAAAGCATCTTTCTAAATCCTTATTGAAAACATTCATTTTTAGAAAAGTATTATAAATGAATCTTTTAATTTTTATTTTTAAATTTTTAATTTGTGCGCATGCACACAGTTTCAGAGTTTTTCACAGTATTAATTTATGTTCTAAAAACTAAAAATGATTATCCTGAAGAAGTAATAATTTCATAGTTATTTATGTTACATTTAATTTATATTTAATTTTAAAACAATATCTTTAGTTCTCAAGAGAATCATATGAAACCAAAAAGTCAAAATATTTACTGGCATGAAGGCCATATCACTAAAAAAGATCGAGAACGTCTGGCCAGGCATCGAGGAGTTTGTCTTTGGTTTACCGGACTTTCTGGAAGTGGTAAATCTTCTATCGCCCGTGAAACCGAAAATTTATTGTATGAAAAAGGCATTAGAACTTATGTATTAGATGGGGACAATATACGCCATGGGTTAAACAGCGATTTAGGATTTTCTCCTGAGGATCGAAATGAAAATATCCGTCGCATTGGTGAAGTTGCTAAATTATTTGTCGATGCCGGTATAATTGTAATGACTGCCTTCATATCCCCTTATCGACAGGATAGGGACCGGGTTCGAAAGATTTTAAACGATGGCGAATTTATCGAAATTTATGTAGAAGCCGACCTTGAAACCTGTGAAAAAAGAGATCCAAAAGGTCTTTATAAAAAAGCACGCTCAGGAGAAATTAAAGAATTTACCGGAATCTCCGCACCCTATGAAAAACCCGAAAATCCAGAATTAATTATCAACACCAGTCGAGAAACCAGGGTGAAAGAAAATGCTAAAAAAGTCGTTGCGTATCTTGAACAAAATGGATATCTGACTTTCACCGATGAATAATTCTTATACTTATTCATTTAGAAATACTTTCATCATTCAAACAATATTTTATTATGATTGATTTACAGATGCATAGCATATATTCGGATGGTAGCATGACTCCAACCGAATTAGTTCATGAGGCGAAATCTTTAGGCTTAACTGCCATTGCTTTAACGGATCATGATACAATAGATGGGCTCTCCGAATTTGTCAATGCGGCCTCCCAAATGAATATGGTAGCTGTTCCTGGTGTAGAAATAAGCACTGATTCATCTTTACCCAATCATGGGCATTTGCATTTGCTGGGTCTTTTTATTGATCCATCGAATCCCATACTTAAGAATAAGCTAAATTTTCTTCGATATCAACGTAATAAAAGAGCAAAACAAATTCTGGATAAGCTTAATATACTTGGCATTAAACTCGGCATAAAAGATTTACAACGCGAAGCAGGTGATAGTTGTATTGGACGTCCACATATTGCCAAGATTTTGGTAAAACAGAATATAGTTTCTTCTCTTCAAGAAGCATTTGATATCTACCTGGCGAAAGGCAAACCAGCCTATGTAGAAAAAATAAAATTCGACGAACAAAATGCAATTGGACTGATAAAAGAAGCGGGAGGATTAGCAATACTCGCTCATCCCCATCTTATGAATTATGCAACCGTTGATGAGACCAAGTATAAAATCATGCAACTTAAAGAATTCGGATTGGATGGGTTTGAAGTGTATTATCCAACCATGCCGCAATCTTTTTCGCTCGAACTGATTCATTTCGCTGAAGAAAATGGTTTTGCCATTTCGGGGGGATCTGATTACCACGGAAAAAATAAAGAAGGAATCTTCATGGGTATTGGAAAAGGAGATCTAAAAATTCCTGATCATATTTATTTCCGGCTCAAAGAAAAATGGGAAAATGAAAAGAAAAGTAAGTCATTTGCTGAAAGATGATTATTACCTAAAAATAAAAATAAATTAAAGGAAATACGATGATTTCTCCACACGGCGGAAAGCTAATTAATTGCTATGTAAGTGAGGAAGAGAGAGAAAAACTACTAGATGCCTCAGAAAAAAATCCAACCCTAATAATTGATGACAAGAATATTTCTGATTTAGAAATGATCGCTAATGGGGCGATGAGCCCTTTAACTGGATTTATGAATCAGAAAGACTATGAGGCAGTAATTTCCTCGATGCATCTTTCTAATGGTGTTGTTTGGAGCATTCCCATCACCTTAGCTATTAAAAAAGAGGATTATAAAAAAATAAAAGGAGCTGAGTTAATAAATTTAGCCGATAAACGGAATCATTTGTTAGCCATTCTCCAGGTTCAAGATATCTATAAATATGATAAAGAAGAAGAAGCGAAAAGCGTTTTCCAAACCACTGACAATAATCACCCGGGAGTTGCCGATGTATACCAACAGGGCGAATATTACCTTGGCGGTTCGGTTATGATGATCAATCGTCCTCCACACACTGATTTTATCGAATATCGTTTAGATCCCTCTCATACCCGACAGGAATTCCAGAAGAGAAAGTGGGAAACTATTGTGGCCTTTCAGACCAGAAACCCTATTCATCGTGCTCATGAGTATCTGCAAAAATGTGCTTTGGAAATAGTGGATGGGCTTCTCATTCATCCACTGGTTGGTCGTACCAAATCCGACGATATTTCAGCTGAAATACGTATGAAAAGTTATCTTGTTTTACTTGAAAAGTATTATCCAAAAAATAGGGTCATGTTAGCAGTTTTCCCGGCGGCAATGCGTTATGCCGGTCCCAGAGAAGCAATTTTTCATGCCATTGTCAGAAAAAATTATGGTTGCACCCATATTATCATCGGGCGGGATCATGCTGGTGTTGGAAATTATTATGGTAGTTATGATGCTCAGCACATTTTTCGTGAATTTTCTAAAGATGAACTTGAAATTACCCCATTATATTTTGAACATGCTTTCTATTGCAAAGAATGTGGGAATATGGCCAGTTCTAAAACCTGTCCCCATGATTCTTCGGCTCATGTATTTTTAAGCGGAACGAAAGTTCGACAAATGCTTCTAAACGGAAAATTGCCTCCTAAGGAATTTACCAGACCAGAAGTCGCTCAAATTCTCATGGAAGGTATGAAATTGTAAAGTAAATATTCATACAGATCCATCAAACATATGACGTTCTCATTCGAATTTATTTATACATTCAGTCTTTTAATCATAATGACTGTTTTGTTGATTAAAGATTGGTTTTCCACTGAAATCGTGATATTCAGTACGACGCTATTACTATTGGTGGGTAAAATTATTACGATTGAGGAAGCTTTCTCTGGTTTTTCAAATACAGGAGTTCTTACCATCGCCCTACTTTTCGTGGTAGCAGGATCGTTGCAAACTACTGGTGCATTAAATTATCTTACTCCATATATTTTTGGAACCACACCCAAAAATCATCGCAGAAAGCTTGTGAGAATTTTATTTCCGATTTCCGCTTTTTCAGCATTTCTAAATAATACTCCTATTGTAGCAATGTTTATTCCGATTGTTCGATCATGGACCCAAAAATACAATCTCTCTCCGTCTAAATTTTTCATCCCGATTTCCTATGCAACTATATTAGGAGGTGTTTGTACCCTTATTGGGACGAGCACGAACCTGGTTATACACGGTCTGCTGATTAAAAATGGTTACCCTGGCTTCTCCTTTTTTGAAATTTCAAAATTTGGTATTCCTATTGCCTTTATTGGCCTCCTTTATTTAGTGTTCTTTAGTAATTATCTTTTACCAACGAGAAATATTCCATTTGTAGAACTTGGACAAACAACCAGGGAATTCGTATGCGAATTTAAAATAACATCTGCTTTTCCTCATATTGGTAAATCCATTGAGAACGCTGGCTTAAGACATTTGAAAGGTTTATTCCTTTTTCAAATCGAGCGGAATGGACAAATTATTACTCCAGCCGGCCCTGAGGAAAAACTACTTTTAAACGATCGGCTTTTCTTTACTGGTATTCCACAAACAATCGTGGAGTTACAGAAAACACCCGGGTTGCAATTAATTAAAGAATCTACCTTTGATCTGAAAAATTATGATTCTGATGAAATTAAAACATATGAAGCTGTCATCTCAACCAGTTCACCCTTAATAGGTAAAAATGTTCGCGAAAGCAACTTTCGTGGTAAATATGGAGCCGTTATACTAGCTATTCATCGCAATGGTGAGCGTGTGAGAAAGAAGATCGGAGATATAATATTACGACCAGGGGATACACTTTTGTTACTGGCCGAAAAAGACTTTATGAAAAAATGGTATCATTCAAATGATTTTTATTTAATTTCAAGCACCTCAATGGTTTATTCCAAACCGAAATGGCAGGCTAGACTCGCTATTTTCATTTTTATCAGTATGATCTTGTTAACCGTATTTAATCTTTTACCTTTGATCGCAGCAGCCGGGTTAGCCGCGATTGCTCTTGTTCTTTCTAAAAGTATCTCTCAGACCGATGCCAAAGAAATGATAGACTGGAAAGTTTTGCTCATTATTGGCTGTACTTTTGGAATTGCCTCTGCCATTGAAAACTCTGGAATAGCCAACTTTATAGGAGAAATTACTGTTAACTTAGCTACTTCCTTTGGAACAGTAGGAATTCTCGCTGGACTTTATTTTCTTACGAGCTTCTATACTAGTTTTATAACCAATAATGCTGCTGCGGCTTTTTTATTTCCCGTTGCCCTTTCCATGGCTCACAGCACTGGTCTAGATATTCGTCCTTTTATAATGATTGTGACAATTGCCGCTTCAGTCGACTTTGCCACACCTTTTGGATACCAAACGAATTTAATGGTGTATGGTCCTGGTGGGTATCGCTTCACCGACTATTTAAAAATAGGCATTCCCTTACAGATTATTATTGCTTTCACAACTATTTTTCTTGTAAATGAATACTACTTTTAAAAATTTACTTTAACTTACATTTAGCTTAGAATAATTTATGTTACTGATAAAATCTATATTAACGTGATAATATTTACACCCGCATACACTTTCAATTTATTTCTGTGCGATAAACCACTCAAAAAAAATTTTTAGTCCAGTTTCTATGTCTATCTTAGGAAAATAATCTAATAATTTTTGTGCTTTTGAAATATCAGCGTAGGTACGTAGCACATCACCCGGTTGTAAATCTAACCTCTGAATTTGTACTTTAACGCCGATAATTTGTTCTATGAGTTTAATCAAATCATTCAGGGAAACAGTTTTAGATTCTCCTAAATTTATAATTTCATATCCTTTTACTCTGTCAATACTTTTTAAAATACCATCAATGATATCATCAATATATGTGTAATCGCGGCTAGTGCTACCATCCCCATAAATGGGCAATGGTTTATGATTTTTTAGTAATTGAAAAAATTTGTGAATCGCTAAATCGGGACGCTGTCTAGGACCATAAACTGTAAAAAATCGTAATGCAAAAATATCTATTCCATATAAATGATAATAATAATGGCATAATAACTCACCTGCTTTCTTAGTTGCCGCATAAGGGGAAATGGGAAAATCTACATTATCGCTCTCTGCAAAAGGAACTTTTTCATTATTTCCATACACCGATGACGATGAGGCAAAAATGAATTTAGTAATTTTATGATTCTTACATTCTTCTAATAAATTCAAAGTCCCTTCTACATTCACCTTATAATACCCCACTGGATCGACAAGTGATGGTCTTACTCCCGCTTTTGCTGCCAGATGAACAACGGTTTCAAAGTGGTGCTTTGAAAATATTTTTCTTAATTCAGATCGATCTAAAATATCCGTTCGATACAATTTAAAAGATTGGTAATCACCTGCCTTTTCTAAATTTTTTTCTTTTACCTCGGGGTTATAAAAAGGATCAAAATTATCAATAACCGTAACTTCATATTTCAAGTCTAATAACTTTTCTACCAGATGAGATCCAATAAAACCTGCTCCACCGGTTACTAAAATTCTCATTTCTTATATTCCAAAATTATTAATTAAAATTTATGTATAAATATTTATTAAAAAATTATTGTGCTTTAAAATAAAGAAATCAGGATAAAAGAACAAAAACGCACAAAGTAAAAGAATATAGTTGTTCATGGTACATCTATAACTTGTCTCTTGAGAAGAGTGATTTAATAAACAGCATTAAAGAATTACATTTTTTTCCCCTTTACCCTTTTTGCCTTTTTGGAAGTCTTTCGATAAAGTCTCTTATTGTCAAAAATTCAGAATTTTGACTTTTTAGATAGATGATCAATTTTTCCAATTTCTTAGCGGTTCGACGAAGACCGTAATAATGGCGAAACCGATAATCCCAGCGAATATTTTTTACTCTCTCTTGCTCAGGCTCGAATTCCCAGGGATGAAGGTAAAAATTATATACTGGTTCTTGTTTTATTTTTTTCTTTACAATTTTTCTGAAAATCCAAAAGGGAATAATACGAAAATATGCTCCTCCAGCTATTGGAAATTGGACGCCATTGAAATCATAACACGATAAGGGAATTTCAAAAATTCCATTAACGGTTCTGTAACATCCAAAAGCCACTTTATTGCCTAAATTTTCAAGTTTTCCATAACGAGGGTTTAATCGAAAAGGATTATAGCTTGAATCGTAAATAAAACCAAGATCTTTCATATAGTCTAAGATCCTGTCATTAATAGAAAAATTTGGAGCCCGGTAGCCAATAACCTTATCAATTATAATATTCTCCAGAATATATTTTGACTTTTGTAAATCATAAATTACATCTTTTTCTTTTTGGATATTGGCTCTTTCATGAGCGTAACCATGACTGGCAACTTCATGGCCTGCTGAATAGATTTGTTTAATGAGACGTGGATTTCTCTCGGCCACCCAACTTAAGATAAAAAAGGTAGAACGAACATTATGTCTATCAAGAATATGAAGAATTTTATTAGTGTTTTCTTCCAAAGTACTTTTTTTATATATCCATTCATCTGGATGAATAGATGATCTCAGGTTCTCCACTTGAAACCATTCTTCAATATCAAAAGTGAGAAAACTAAAAAGTGACAAATGAACCTCTGTTTTTAGTAAAAATATTTCTGGAAAAGTTGATTTTTACTTTAAATCACCAAAATCATCCGTATGGTGATTAATTAACTATATTTAAGAATATCTTATCAAGAAAAAATAAGTGTCACTGTGATTAATGATAAAAATTAGTAGTTGTGATATTTATCAAAAAATATACTATAAAAATAATTATATTTTTACAGTTTTCAAATTTAATCTTATTTGATATGAAGTTTTTATTATTTTATCATTAATTCAAACTACTTTTTTAATAAACCATATTTATAAGGAGGAATTATGTTTAAGAAAATTTTTCTGTTTTGTTTAATTATTGTATTCAGTAATTTGTATTGGGGTTGTGAAAACGCTAAAATTCCTATTGATACATCCTCGCCAACTCAGGATATGAATATAAATTATCTGACTGAATCGCTTGGGTTACCAGTAGGAGCAGTTTTACAGAATGCAACTTTTTATATTTATAGCAATATTCCCAGTGGACAACCAATCTATGTTCATAGAATTACAACCGAATGGGAAGAAATGGTTGTAACCTGGAACAGTTTTGGAGGAAATTTTGATCCATTAATTATAGGCTCATTCACCCCAACCACCACCGGCTGGTATACAATTGACCTCACCCTCCTGGTGCAGTACTGGCTGAATGGTACCTATCCCAATTATGGTATTCTCCTCAGACAAGATCATTCGGTGATTACTGGATATCATAGCAGTGAATATCTGGGAAATCTATCCCAACGACCCAAATTAGTTATCACTTATCTTTTGAATGGTGTAATGGAGGAAATTACTATCCAGAGAGGATTGAATGGTGAAGTATATGATACCCACATTAATGAAACTTCTCCTGATATTAATTATGGATTAGATGCCTTGACAACGATGAAATTTACAAATGGTATGGAAAAACAGTCACTAATTAAATTTCATCAGACTTTCATTCCCATGAATCCGGGAACCGGTACTCCAGGATACTGGATGAACCATCCTGAAGCCTGGCCTGTAGAGCAGATTACCATCGGTAGTATAAATTATACCAAGGATGCTGCCATTGGCTTCATGAAGGAACCCGTTAAAAAAGATAAAATTTATACGATTTTCCCTGCTCTAGTAGCAGCCAAACTGAATATTATGATTGGAAATGATGCCAGCTGTATTGCTGACATAATTTCGCAAGCCGACACCTGGATGGCTAACTATGGGCCCATTGGGGTAAATAGTGTCGCAGCAAGTTCTGCTGCCTGGAAAGAGGGTGAACCTTTGTACTATATGCTGGATGATTATAATAATGGTCTACTCTGTGCCCCTCATAGAGATTAGGAATATAAATATTTTTGAGTACTCTAAAAAGAAAAGGGTTCAAAATATTGAACCCTTTTTTTGTATTCATCTGCAGCAGTCGATCTTTTAAGCCAAGTCAGTTACTTCAACATATCACAAAGTCATTCATCTAAAAAATTCAATTAATGATTTTTCACATCTGTTTATTGATTAATTAACTGCATTCCTGAATACGCGTATTAAAATACCAAAAAGTAGAATACACTATTGTAAACAGATTAAAATCATTCTTACATTTTTTCAATCCGCATCTCCCATTATAATATAACCATATCCCGAAGCTGAACAGCTAAAATGAATACTATAATTTGTATAGGCTACTCCTGCTGGTGTGGCTGGTGTATTATCATCATTTATGGCTGCTCTACATGTACCAAAATATTGATCATCGGAACGACAGACACCTATTACTTCTCCTGCACCAGGTGCCGTCCACAAAAGAACCCAGATACTATCACCCGCCACACAATATTTACCGTTGGGCTGGGCTTCTACCAGATTATCAAATACATGCCATGAAGGTATTCCCTGAGAAGTCCAATTATAGGAATCAATTTGTTGGTAACATTTCAGTGGACCAGGCCATGGGGTATTCCCTACTAATCTGTTTTCATACACCGCAACAATAGTAGGATCATGACTTCTGTCACCTTGTAACCCGTTGATATACACATTAAAACAATTGATATATCCAGTAGTTTTCACTACATACATAAAGGCTTTTGGTGGACTTATGGTATAAGCAGGATCATTTGGATAATTCGATTGCGGCCATACCCCGGCAATGGTATCGAGGCAGGAACCAGTTCCTCCTCCCCCACCCCCGGGTCTAACCATTAAACCGGTTGGCCTGCCAGGAGGGATAGTATCCTGCGGTATAAGGAAAGAAATATAAGTCATTAAAAAAAATTGAATTAAAATAGAATTAGCTTTAATAAATATATCTTTCATTTATTCTCCTAACTGATGTTAACTAATAATATCAAAACAAAAAGTATATATCATTACTTTTGTAATAACATCTTTCGCGTTTCTTTAAATCCTGAGATCGTAGAGATTTGATAAAAATAAATACCGCTGGAGTAGCGATCTGCAATAAATTTATACTGGAAATTTCCGCTATGGCATAATTTCGTTTCAGACTCCAATAGCTGGCCAGAGAGATTAAAAATTTTAATAGTCACTATATCTGTCCTGGATAAAGTAAATAGAAAATTTGTTTCCAAATTAAAAGGATTAGGGTAGTTCTGATACAAGATATATTCACTTATTTTGTCTTTTACCGCATGATCATTTATGTGTGTTATCAGGATTGAAACGGTATCCGAATTTTCAGATTTGTTACCTGCCGTATCAACGGCGATTAAAGTGTATGCATATATATTCCCTGGAGAGATATTATTTGCATCAATATAAGATGAGGTCGGGTGAGAAATAAGAGAAATTAACTCAAAATTATTTAAGTTATTAATGGCACGATATAATTCATAATGAAGCATATCCGGTTCCGGATTTGGATCCCATGAAACCACTAAAGAGTCGAAACTTTCTAAATGAACCTGAAACGAAGAATTTTTGACTTTACAGGCTTCATCATTCGCTTTTATCGTGATAAATCGTGGAAAAGCAAAAATCAAAATTATCAGGGAACTTACTAATCGAGCATATATAGTTAATTTTGGCATTGTTTTCACTTCCCATAACTAAAAAAATATAACTTATATAAAATAAATTTAAATTAATTGTAAAAAAATTAATCAAATAGTTTAAAAGATAATCATAAATTCAAATACTAAATATTTATAATCATTTTAAAATTAATGTTGATATTTTAGCCAATCAAGAAAATAATTCTGAGTGATGGTCTTTTCTAGATTTCGTTTTTTGATATAATTTTTCTATTCCGATCTAAATGAGACTTTATAAATTTAACATTAAATAGTGTATCACAATTACAACACCTATGTCATTTTTTGAACGATATTATCATTCAAATACTTAGGTTATTCAAAAAAATTTTCGTTTTCTTCGAATTGAAAATGTTTGTTCTTCCCCAAAGTTTTTAGACTAATACGAGTCCAATAAATTCCATATTATTTCTTAATCAATATCTGAAGACACCAACACAATAGTAAGAAGGCATTTTATGCTCTCTGGTAGAAAATTGGTTTCGCAACTCAAAAAGCTGTAGATATGCGCATCATAAAAATAAACACCTTTTATCATTGTCGGATCAATTTCATTATCTTTATTATAAATACTCTGTATCTCTCAAAAAAAACATTAGTTTTCAAAATCATAGTGATTTTACGCTACTTACTAATAAATCCTTTCTAATAATAATTTTCGTCTATAAGAACAGTGGTTAAAGATAATTTCGATAAATCAGATTTCTAGATTAAAATAATCATTAGCTTTAATGATAGATTTTTGGGGAGTTAATAAATAAGAAATAACATTAATTCATACTGAAGGAAATACCGAAACTAAAAAATGATGTCAATATTCTTTCAGGGCATTTTTAAACTTACTGATACCTTCATCAATTTGTGACTTTTTTATGATCAGTGGAGGTAAAAATCTTATGGTATTGTCACCTGCTTTTGCAATAAGTAAAGCATTTTTATGGCACAATTCAACCAGTCTTTTTACATCGATATTCAAATCAATTCCAATCATCAATCCTAAGCCCCTAACATCAGTTATTTCTGGATGATCTTTTCTCAGGGATTGTAATTGCGACTTCAGATAATTTCCATTTTGATGAACAGAATTCAGCAGGTTTTTTGATAGAAGTTTTTTGATCACATATTCCGAAACGCTGCAGATTAATGGCCCACCACCAAAGGTAGAACCGTGATCACCTGGTTTAATGTGTTTGCTTATTGAATCTCTCAAGAGAATTGCCCCAAGTGGCAATCCACCGGCTAAGGATTTTGCAAGAGTGACGATATCTGGTTCTACATCAAAATGCTCATATGAAAAAAATTTACCGGTTCTTCCCATTCCACATTGAATTTCATCAAAAATCAACAAGCATCTAAAATCATCGCAAAGTTTTCTTAGCCCGGAAATAAATTCTTTTGTCGCCACATGAATTCCTCCTTCTCCCTGAATAGGTTCAACTAAAATGGCGCAAATGTGGTCATTCATTATTGATCGTACTGACTCAATTTTATTAAAATCAGCAAAGATAAAATCAGGCAGCAAGGGCTCAAATCCTTCCCAGAATTTTGGCTGTCCGGTAGCTGATAAAGCGCCCATGGTTCGACCATGAAAAGAATCTTTAAATGCGATTATCTGCAAAGATTTTTTATCTTTTTCATTTTTTGCCCATTTTCTCGCAAATTTTATTGCACCTTCAATAGCTTCGGTACCACTATTGCAGAAAAAGACTTTATCAGCAAAAGAATTTTCGATTAATAATTTTGCCAGACGAAGAGGAGGTTCTGAAAGATATAAGTTCGAGCAATGCCAGAGTTTACGGGACTGTTTTTCTAATATCTTCCGCATACCAGAATCACCATAACCTAATGCATTCACAGCGATGCCAGATACAAAATCTAAATATTTGTTACCTTCTGAATCATAAAGATAAACTCCTTTCCCCCTATCAAGTACAAAATTTGGTCTAGAATAGGTGGGTACCAAATACTTTTTTTCGTATGTTACCATTTTAGCCATTGGTATATCTATCTTTCATAAAGTTACAAGAGTACCAGATTGATAATTATTTTTAACATATTCTAATAAAGTCTGTTCATTCTGCCATTGAGTAATATAAACCCGATCGACTTCATTATTAACTGCCAGAATCGCGGATTGCAATTTAGGAATCATCCCATCGATAATAATTCCAGATTTTATGAAAAACTCAGCCTCCCCTGATTTCATTGAGGGGCAAATTTGACCATTAATCTTGACACCAGGAACATCAGTAAAAAAAATTAAATCTGTGCATTTTGTGCCTATAGCAATCGCAGCTGCCGCTTCATCTGCATTTACGTTATAAGGATTCCCTGAAGAATCCTCAGAAATGGGGGATATTATTGGGATTCGATTCGTTTTTAAACAGGATAAAACCGGTTCGGGATTTACCTTTTTGACCCTACCTACATAACCTAAATCCATTTGATATTGAGAATAAGGTTCTACTTCTAAAAGATGGTTTGTTCGACCAGATAATTGAGAGCACCGTATTCCATTTCTAGAAAGTAATTCATAAATTTTACTATTGACAGAATCTGATAACACTTTTTCAATAATCTCTATATCCTCCGCTGGAGTAACCCTTAATCCATTTATAAAACGAATCGGTCGTTTGGCTTTTTTTAAGGCTGACGTTATTTCTTTTCCTCCACCATGTACGATGATAAAATCTATTGTTGATAATAACTGGCAGGCATTGGCTAACCAACGAAATCCACTGGAGTGATTAAATGCTTTACCACCTAACTTTAATAATATTCGTTTTCTCACGGCAATAGTCCTTCAAATTCCGGTAAATTTAACATTACATTCATATTTTGAACGGCTTGGCCACTGGCTCCCTTACCTAAATTATCGATAGCAGAAAATAAAATTCCCCAATTACTTCCCACAACCATTTCTAATCCCAAAAAACAGTAATTGGTATTTACAGCTATCTGGGAATTGGGTAAATTTTTTTCCATCACTATAATAAATGGTTCATCTTTATAAGAGGATTGCCATAATTTAAGTACATCCTTTCGACTTACTTTTTGTCGAAATTTCACATACATAGTGGAAAAAAGTCCACGAAACATAGGAACAAGATGAGGAGTGAATAAAATTTTAATTTTTTTACTGCCGATTTTTACGAATTGTTCTTCTATTTCCCCAATATGACGATGCTGGCGTCCTGGTTTATAAACACTAAAGTTTTCATGTACCTCCCCAAACTGAGTTTTTTTTGTTGGGGAACTCCCCGCACCAGATAAACCGGATTTAGAATCAATAATGATTGGACTAAAATCAACTACTTTTTCCTTTAGTAGCGGTAAAAGAGCCAGGAGAATACTGGTGGGATAACATCCTGGATTGCTTACCAATTTTGCCTTTTTAATCAATTGCCGATTCCATTCCGGAAGTCCATACACGGCCTCTGGAAGTAATTCGGGATAACTATGCGATAAACCTACCCACTGTTTATAACTTTTTACTGTTGAATATCGAAAATCAGAACCAAGGTCAATTACTTTCACAGCCTGATCGAGAAAAGTTTTAGCCCATTTCATCGATTCGCCAGGTGGTAAACAAAGGAATACCAGCTCAATTGGTATTTTACACACTTCTTTCACCGACCTAAAACACAATCCCTGATATTTCTGAAAGGAAGGAAAGATACTGGTTATGGGTTTACCCCTCTCCTGTTCAGAAGTAGCAAAAACAACTTCTACATCTTTATGTCGGGCGAGTAATTTTAACAATTCGCAACCGGTATAACCAGAGGCCCCAACTATTCCGATTTTTTTCATAAAAAGATCACGTTAAAAAATTTCTTTATTTGAACAATTGATTATAATAGATCAGGTACAGTAAGCCGCATTTATTCTTATATATTCAGGAGTGAGATCGCAGCTGTAAACAGTCGCTCTATTTTTACCTTCCCCCAAATCAACATGGATATGAATCTCTTTTTGTTTCAGGGATTTTTGCAAGGAGGGTCTATCAAATTCTATCGGTTCACCATGGGATACAACCAAAACACCTGCAAATTTTATCGAAACATTTTTAGGGTTGTAGAGACATTCAGTGGCTCCAACAGCGGAAATTACCCTGCCCCAGTTAGGATCATTTCCATAAATAGCAGTTTTTACCAACAACGAATTGGCTATAGATTTTGCAACTAAAAAAGCATCCTTCTTTTTTCTGGCACGATCAACAGTAACGATAATCAATTTGGTCGCGCCTTCACCATCAAGCGCCAGCGCGCGGATGAAAGCATGGGAGATAATTTTTAGACCAGTTAAGAAAGTATGATAATTCTTATTTTTCGTCACAATCTTTTTATTACCACTCATCCCATTAGCCAGCAATAGTACCGTATCATTCGTACTCATTTCACCATCCACAGTTAACGCATTAAAAGTTTCTATGGCCACAGTCCGAAGCGCCTCCTGCAATAACAGAGAATTAATATTAACATCGGTAGTCATTACCACGATCAGTGTTGCCAGATTTGGATTTATCATTCCACTGCCTTTTGCAATACCTCCTATACTACATATTTTACCCTCGATATTAAAATGAACTGATAAATGTTTGGGACGGGTGTCAGTAGTCATAATCGCATATGCGGCATCAAGTCCTCCCTCTCTGGATAATGAAGTAATGGCATTTTTTATCCCTTCCCTAATCACCGGCATGGGTAGGCATACACCGATGACTCCAGTAGAAGCTAATAACACTTTTCTTGGGGATATTCCCAGAGATTTACCTGTCAGAAATATCATTTCTTTCGCATCAAGAATTCCTTGTTGTCCGGTACAGGCATTTGCATTACCACTATTGATAATTATAGCCTGGGCAATACCTTTTTTTATTATCTGTTTACTGTAATGTACTGGTGCAGCAGCGAAACGGTTGGTCGTGAATAAACCAGCGGCTGCAGCTATTTTATCACTGACAATGAGTGCAAGATCCTTTCTTTTATACTTAATACCACAATGTATTCCACACGCCCGATACCCTTGCGGTGAGGTAACTGAACCTTGTCTTAAATTGAAATCCTTGAGTTTATCCATCGAAATACATTTACCCCCTTCATATTAAAATTTTGATATAAGTGCAGCATAATTACATAATTTTCTTTAATCATTTTTAGACAAATGTCACAATTTTTAAATATAAAACTTGAAAAAATAAATTCAAACTTTCACTTTCTAGGGGAATACCCGATAAGCAAAAAAGCAGTCATCAGAAAGTGAAGGTAATATTTTTTACTGAAACAGTACGTCACGATCGTCTTTCTATACTATGATTTATGCTATCATAACGATTTCCATCGCTATAAAAATATATATCCTGATTATGTAATTTTTTCAGAGGATATATTTATTATCTGTAACTAAACTAATATTTATTTTAGTTCTCCTCAGACAACTACGATTATCCTAAATGAGTGAGGTACTTCTTCTGTCTCCTGCTCTACAGAAAAAGAACATCTTATTAACCACTACCTTTTTTCGTAGCCCTGTTCTTTATCCTTAAAAAAATGAAAAAAATACAAAACCTTTAGTATATCTAAGGCTGAATAGCTTCAATATCCAACCACTCTTTAACCGTATTCTCATATTTTTTAATCCTTAGCAGGATGTTTGCTAAAAGATCCGCCAAATATCTCTTTATTATTTTTGAAAAACTTTCCATATCAAGATTGAACCTGATTTCCAAACTATCAATAGAAAGTAAAAAATCTCATTTTTCAAAGATCATTTTTTCTGAATTCAATTATTTTGGATGTCACCGATAATGAAAAAAATCCTTTACGTGATACCTGAAGATACCATAATTGCTAACGATTTCTTGTTCAGTAGGAACTGAAACCTTTAAGGGAAATTGTCGATCTTAGAAAGGTAGACGTACAGGAAATATGAAATAGTTTTATGTTTATAAATTGTTACATCATAGTTTGATTTAGTATTTCCATCATTTTGTGACTCAAAAGTTTAACTTTCAAGACCATTTATGCTCTTTTGCTGGAATGATTTATTATCGCGCTCACCAGCACGTCTTAATTTGGAATTAATGAATGTTGTAAAGCACTGGTAATATACGGTACCAACCGAACAAGCAACTTATACTCTTCATCTTTTCTCTGAGCGATGTCTGATTTTAATTGGGATTTTATATAAATTTTAACCAGCGCTCCATTGGTGGTTTGATACCGAAGAGCCTGCCAGAGAGAATAAAACTTCACGGATATCCAATTCGTTAAAATTCTCTCTCGCAGTTGGTACCAACTATAAATCGATGGTTGACTTGAGTCTCGAAGTGAATATGATCGATTTATGATTAAATTGGGTATTCCCGTATCCAATAAATGAACTGTCTCCGACATCATTGTCGATGAAAATGACATATAATTTGTCAATTTTTTATTTTCATCCTGTTTTGCCAGATAAATTATCTGGATGCTTACTGTATCGCCTGTATCATTAAAATAAACTTGTTTAAGAAAACGGTCGCACTTATTTAGATATAATATTTCGTTAGTATTTAAAATATCAATCGTGTGCCATCTTTTTAGGGTCTCGGGAACAATGGTCAATTCATGTTTTAAACATATTTCATTCACATTGACAAAAATGGGGAATATCATCACTAAAGCAATCGCGCCTAACGAAACAATCTGTATCACCCCGGATTGAGGTTGATTAAATGTTCTTTTTTGAGCTTCTTTTAAAGCCACAGGTCGTTGGACATTTACCTTTTGGTCAAATTCAAAGGAAATTACCATCAAGAAGATAGAACCTAAAATGAAGACTGACACAATTAAAAAAATATCATTGGGGCCATGAAAAGACATTTCTCCATATAAAAAAGACCATAAAGCAATAGCCGAAACTCTCATCCCATTCATTATTAGCCCAATAAAAAGTGCAATTATTATCAGTATAAGCTGGTGTTTCATTCTTTTATTTCCCGTAAGAGCCAGAGGAATGGCTAATAAAAAAATGGCAATTAAATGATTAAGTCCACTACAACTCGGACCAACGTACAAAGTAACATGTGGTAGATCCAGATATTCCCAATCTTGGACGACTGGTATTCCCATCAATTTAAGAATAAAATTGCTTATTGAAGCTGTGAAGATCTGTAAATTATAATTGATAATGGCGATTGACTCTCCCTCCATATGAAACTCGAAAATTGCATAGGATATTAAAAAATAAGTAACAGGTAATATGAGAATCTTAGCCATTTCGATACCCACCATCACTAAAAATAAACTGATAATAACCAGGGTCAGAGAAATAACCTGGAGACCCTCGATATTGCTATATTTGCCAAGCAGAAGGAGAATTAAACTAAATATTAATAAATAATATCCCTGAACAGATCCGGCATTGGATTTTTTTATGATAGAATATTTCAACTTGCGAAAAATCAAGAAAATAACCGCTATCAGCACCATCAATATTTCATAACGGTGATATTTTATAATACTGCCTAAAAACCAAAAAATAAATTCTCCATGAACCACTGATAATCCTAATAATAACAGAAACCAATACCACTGACTTTTATTCAACTTCATGGAGATAAAAGAATTAATGGAAAATATTTTCATCAAAATCATTGAAAGGTATAATCATTGAAAAATAAACAAAAGCCCACCATTATATAGTGGGCTTGAATCAATTACAGTAAAATATAATTACTAAAAATTACATTTCATCTCACTTCTTCTGTTTATTTTTAATGTATCGATAAACACCAATTCCCGTTAGTCCCCCTGCCAGTAATATTAACAGAGAGGGTTCCGTAACATTATTTCCCGGTCGTTGGTTCCCGGGCCGGAGTCCAAAAGCGTAAAGAGAGCTAAAATTATCTTTGTGATTGATCTGAAATGGCAAATCCATAGCCATCAATCCAATCAAAAAAAGGCCAACACGCTCAGTTTCAACATTATTCTTTTCATAAAATCTCCTTAAAAATTTAAATTTCAATCCTTTTATGAAAAATATACATCTCTTAGATTCTGAAGGTGATTCTCATCATATTAAAAAGTGGATGAATTTATAATGTGAATCTTAGATTTTATTTTTAGAAAAGAATAGAAACTAACGACGGAATGTGATTTTATTCCATCGTCACGTCATTATAAGTTTTTGCTTCAGGTGAATTAATAAAATAGATATCAAGAACCTAAAATTTTTTTTAACAATTTTTTTTGTTCTCTATTTTGTTCAATATATTCCAGCACAATATCTGCTTCTCCGGGTTCATTGACCGATGGAAAACTATGATCCAGGTTAACCGAATTCATGATGAAACCATTCTCAATGATTCTCAATTGTTCAATCGATTCAGCTATCTCAAGAGTAGAGGGAGGGATATTTATTAATTGTTGAAGGAAAGATTTTCGGTACGCAATAATTCCAAGTATTTTTCTAACAAATTTAATTTGCAACTCAAATTTGGAATAAAAGGGTGTTCTCCGGAAACAAAATAAGATTCTATTCTGGGGAGAAATAGCACATTTGACAAATGAGTGTCGGTCCAGTTCACTTTTTGTTTCTATGGGTCCAGTGGCATTCCAGGCATCGATTTGCAAATTTCTACTAATTTGGTCAGAAAAAATATCGAGGTCATGAGGTACTAATAAAGGTTCATCACCCTGGACAAGAATCACATGCGAACATTCAATATTTTCCACCGCCTCTGCCACTCGACTGGTACCATTGAGATGTTTATCGGAGGTCATGATTACTTTTCCGCCATAACGGCGAACATTATCAGCAATTTCCTGATCACAAGTAGCAACATAGACTTCCGAAATGCTATCTGCCAATAATGCTCTTCTTCGAACATGTTCTATCATGGGTAATCCAAAGAAAGGAAACAATATTTTTCTTGGAAAACGTATCGAAGCAAGATGAGCAGGTATAATTGCTACAATCTTCATTTATCATACCTTATTGAGGAAACACACCACAGTCAACATTTATACATTGACCGGTGATGGCTGAAGCGGCATCCGAAGCTAAAAAAACGCATACTTCACCGACTTCGTGACCGGTGGGCAATCTCCCCAAAGCTGAATTCGCTGCTGTAAAATCGGTAAGGAATTTTTCAATATTACCCCTGGCGGGTGAATAAGGACTCCTCAAAGCTTCGATTAATCCATCGGTTGAAATCAGCACAGGGCAAACAGCGTTTACTCGAATAGACTTTTTACCGACCTCTTTTGCTAACGCCTGAGTTAAACCATTCACACCAAATTTCGAGGCACAATATAGTGTATTATTTGAACTGCCGCGCTTTCCTGCGATACTGGAAATGTTGATAATTACTCCGCCCTGCGGCATATTTGCAACGGCGGCCTTACAGCCCCAAAATGCACCCAGCAGATTTGTTCCGATCATTTGATTAAAAAATATTTCATCAATTTTTTCGATCGGTCTCCATTCTGAAAAACCTGCATTGTTCACATAAACATTAATATTCCCTGTCCAGTCGATAGCTAATTTTGTCAGCTTAAAATGATCTTGCTCATTTCGAACATCAATTTTTAAGAAACGCACTTTTCCAGGAAATTTTTTTTCCAGGCCGGTATCAGTTCTGGCACCAACCACTACTCGATAGTCAGACTTGATGAATGCTTCCGTAATATTTAATCCAATACCTTTATTCCCGCCAGTGACAATGGCTGTTCGTTTTTCCATGTTTAATTTCCGCCACTTTTTGTTATTCTTTTCTCATTGATCCTATAAATTGATAATATTAGATGGTCATGCAAGAAAACCCGCCGTCAACGGTTATCTCCGCACCAGTAACAAAACTGGAGGCATCAGAAGCGAGCCAGAGAACCGCTCCAACTAATTCTTTTGGTTCACCATAACGCGCCATTGGTGTATGACCCAGGATCGCTTTTTCTCTTTCTGGAGTGATAAAGTTTTTCTTGTTCCATTCAGTGGGAAAAAATCCAGGTCTTAAGGCATTTACCCTCACACCTTTGGTGCCCCATTCACGCCCGAGATTTTGAGTGAGATTCTTAATTCCAGCTTTTGCCACGGAATAGGTGAAGGCTTTGGACAGGGGAGGACCAGCTGAGGCCGAAGTAATATTAATAATTGATCCATAGCCTTTCGTGACCATATGCTCTCCAAAAACCTGACATCCTAAAAATGTACCGGTGATTTGTGAATTGAGAATGGAATTCCATTCCTCCAGAGTAATATTGAAAAAAGGAGTAGGGGCATTGATGCCGGCTCCATTTATCAAGATATCGACTTTCCCAAATTTTTCGCAAATGACTTTTAAGGCCTTCACATGTTCTTCTTTTTTAGTTACATCTATGCTCATTGAAATCACATCCCGATAACCCAATTCTTTTAATTCGCTCTCAACTCGCTGGGCCTTCTCAAGCCGCAAATCCAGTATGGCGGTCTTACAGCCTGCTTTGGTAAGTGCTCTAGCCATTTCACTGCAAAGATACCCTCCCCCACCAATTACGGCTGCTGTTTTACCAGCTAAGTTAAATAATTCAGATAAATAATTTTCCATGTCCTTAGACCTTTATATTTTCTCGTTCTTTAATCTTTCGATTAGCTTTTTCATGTTTTCTGTCCAATTAGACAGGATAAATAGATCAGATTCTAAAATAGCATAGGTATATCCCTGATCAAATAATTGTTGTACACTCTCCATAGATGCAACCGAGACTTGAGTTCCACAACTTTTTCTCCATTTTTCGCACGCTTTGATCACTTTCTTCGAAGCTTCAATTACCTTGGGATGAGAGGTTTGAGAAGGTACTCCTAACGAACCTGAAATATCATACGGCCCTATCATCACCCCATCTACATCTTCAAAGTCTAAAAGTTCATCGATATTATTTACTGCTTCAATGGATTCGACCTGGATAATAAATGAAGAACAATCATTCCACTCATTAACATAGCGGTGAAAGTCAAGACCATAACCATGAGCTCGATTCACACCATAACTGCGATTTCCCCTGGGAGGAAATTTTATATAGGAGAGTAGTTCTTTTACATCTTCTGCTGAGTTGACCATCTGAATAATGATTCCATCAGCGCCGGATTCGAGTAAAGGTTTTATCCAATCATTTGAATGAGAAACTGGTCTTGGTAAACATAAACACCCTTCTGCCTGGCAGGCAGCTATAATCCGTTGTGCTTGCTCCAGATTGATCGTGGTGTGTTCCATATCGATACCAATAAAATCAAAACCGGCCATTGATAAAGTTTCAGCAATCGAGGGATGCGAATAGGACAACCAGCCTCCAAAGATTCTCTCTCTATTTCTAAGTCTGGTTTTAAATTCATATCTTTTTTTATATAAATCCATTCATGCCCCTACTTTATTCATATAATTTCTATTTTAACCATCAATTAGTATGAGAAATTTTTCATCCTAATATAAATATGATATTTTTGATTTGATATTTTCTTGTTAACTCCTAAAGAATCTCTTTTACACTCCTTTAGAAAAATATACCTGCTCTATTAAACTTATTCACCTACCGTGAATATATTTAGAACACAGAAAGAACATTATTTAACGACTAAAATAATTTCGAAGTATTATTTCTCAAAGGAGAAAAATAATACATCAGCGACCTAAAATGGTGCTGCGCGTGGAGTTATTCACGAAAAACTATTTATTTTTCAATTCCGAGAAGAGCACATACTACCGGATGAAGATGCAGCAAGCCTACCAGTGTATTATTTTCATCGACAACGGGTAAATCCCACACTTTTTTTTCTTCCATTAATTCGACCGCTTTAATCACATTCTCATCCGGCCCAATAGTTATTGGTTTTTTAATGGCGTGAACGATGGCATCATCAACAAAAAAAGCCGAGAATGGTTTCTGAATACGCAGGAGTTTTCGTCGAATGTCACCATCTGTGATAATGCCAAGTAATTTCGTTTGTTCATCAACTATTGTGACAATTCCCAGCCTGAACTTACCCATTAGTTCCAATGCTTCCTTTAACAGTCCTTTCTTAGGCAGCATGGGGAAGTTGTTTAGAGTCAACATTACATCTCTCACCAGCATATTTTTGCTATTCTTTGTGGACATTGTCTTCTCCCCATTTTTCGATTAATTCTAATCTTGTTTCGTGCACTCGTTTGGCATGAGCCAGAACCACTTCTAAATACTTTAAATTTAAGACGGTATTGGCATCAGAGAGAGCTTTCTCTGGATTATCATGGACTTCCATAAATAATGCGTTAATTCCACAGGCGGCAGCCGCTCGAACCAGATGCGGAATATATTCTCTTTGACCACCCGATATATTACCCATGGAGGTTGGTAATTGAATGGAATGGGTGGCATCGTAGCAGACGGGATAGCCGGTTTCAGCCATAATTGGGAAACAACGAAAATCATTTACCAGCATATTATATCCAAAAAAAGTACCTCGCTCTGTTAAAAGAATTTGTTCATTCCCCGTCGATTCAATTTTTCTTACTGAATTTTTCATATTCCAGGGACTCATATATTGACCCTTTTTCAATAAAACGGGACGATGGGTAGCCCCGGCCGCCGTTAAAATCGAAGTTTGTCGGCATAAATAAGCCGGCACCTGCACCATATCACAAACTTCTCCGGTTGGTTTCGCCCAGGCAGGATCAGAAAAATCTGAAACCACCGGTACACCAAACTCATCTCTTACGGCTGCCAGGATTTTCAGACCCTCATCTAGTCCACAACCATGGTAGCTGTTTAATGAGGATCGACAATCTTTATTATAGCAGGATTTAAAAATCCAGGAGTAATTCAGACGTCTGCAAATTTCGTCAATCTGTTTGGCCACCATAAATGAATGCTCACGACTTTCAATGGCACATGGGCCTCCAATAAAGACCAGAGGCAAACGTCCTCCAATCTTTACCTTCCTTACGGAACCATAACCCACTTCTATTATTTTAAGGTCCATAACTTTACCTTTCTTGTTTTACATTTTAAAAATAAAAGACCGAATATTTAGTTCTAAAGTTCTTACACGTAATTATTTTCATATTTTTTACTTCATTCAGACACCTCATTTTACAATATGTAAAATACAAAAATTGACACCTTTTCTTTTCAATAAACAATCATAATTTCTATCCTATTTTAAGATAATCGAATAAAAATGGTGTGATCACTTATACATTTTTACATTCGAATAATTAAATGAAGGGAGTATTTTTTAAATAATTATTTCTATGAAAAAAAGCTTTCGTTCTGTAGTGCCATTTAGCTATTGATATACAGATTTTAGAATGAAGAAATTGGCGAGAAAAATGTTCAGTTAACCTGATTTCAATAAGTACGATGTTCTTGTTTTGATTGCCATGTACAAATATTTAAGAAAAAGTGATCGTATGAAAAAAGTAAATTCTAATTTTGCGCTAATTTAGCCTTATCAATCTTCCCATTGGCGGTTTTGGGTAAACTATCAATAAAAATTATCTCCTTCGGAACAGCCCAACTTTCTAACCGCTCCTGACAAAATTTAATTATTTTTTTCTTATCGGGAATCGATTCATGATTAACTGGAACTATAAATGCTTTAATATAATTTCCCCATACTTCATCAGGTACCCCAATTACAGCGGCTTCATGAATATTTTCCATTTGATAGAGAACATTCTCGATTTCTTTTGGAGAAACTCGTTCCCCTTTTATCTTTAGTAAATCATCTTTTCTACCCAGAAAATATAAAAAACCATCCTCATCCATACGAAAAAGATCTCCGGTGTATAGCAGACGCTCCAATGGGTAACGACCTGGTTTTATTTTCTGCGCAGTTTCTTCTGGACTATTCCAGTAACCCTGCATTACAGAGGCACCTCTTACTACTAATTCTCCCACTTGATTGGGACCAAGTCGATTGCCATTTTCATCTTCAATAAATACTTCCAAATTGGGCATCGCTTTGCCTACTGATTGAGGTCTTCGATCAATTTCTGCTGGGTCTAAATAAGCAACCCGTTTACATTCGGTGAGGCCATACATGGAATATATTTGGACGTGAGGGAGCAACAACCTTAGCCGTCTAATTTGGGGAACAGGAAAAGCAGCACCCGTATTCGTTATATATCGCAAATGACTGAGATCAAATTTCTCAAAATTTTTCATCTTTAACAAAAGGCTAAATATCGTGGGCACACAGGGAAACCCTGTTACTTTTTCCTGTTCAATTATTTTTAATATTTGATAAATATAGACCATGTCCTTCTGAATGATCAATGTACCTCCAAAGGTCATACTCATAAAAATTTGATACATACCATAATCGAAGGAGAGGGGCAACGCATCAATAATTATATCATCAGGGGTATTCTTCAAATAGGAGATAATCGACTCCACCGCCGTCATAATATTTAAATGCGCCATGGTTACTCCCTTTGGGAAACCGGTACTGCCAGATGTATAGATCAGACCAGCCAGATCGATGGAAATATTAGAGTAATTTATGGAATCAGAGCTGAGGGAATAAAAATCTCGTAAGGTCGGATATTTGCCACTACTATCGTCAATGAGAATGACCATTTGTAAAGAAGAACATTCTTTTGTAAGTAGGTCTATATCTTCATCTGTCGGGAATTCTTTGCGGGAAGTTACAATAAATTTTGCCTCACAGTTGTTAATAATATAAGTAAGCTTATTCAATTTCGTCTTAGTGTTAAGGACAACAAAGATCGCATCGGCTTTTAAAATTCCATAAATTCCCAGAACAACCTCTGCCGAATTATCCAGATAAATCACCACTCGATCTCCTCTTTGCAGTCCTAATTTTTTCAGTCCCCGGGCAATTTGATTAGTCTGATTTTCGATATCGCTATAACGATAGGCTTTTTGTTCAAATTTGAGAGCAATTTTATCTGGAAATCTTTCGACACTATTTCGTAAAGCAGCTTGAATAATCATAAAATTCATATCTCCATAAATGATAAATTTGGAATTCTTTATTTCAAATATTGACCAGAAAAACCTCCATCAATTTAGGCTACAAGAGGTGAATAGGCGCCATTCGCAAATATTCAGTAGCAGCTATTTTGCGCTTAATATCATGAATAACATTTTCAATCTGTTCTGGTTTTAATTTTAAGGCTTCAGAAATTTCGTTGACACTTACCCCTCTTTCCCATCCAAACCAGATCGCGTCCAAAATTTCAAAAGGTAAACGGAAGAAAAATTCCTCTTGCGTTTGTTCTGCACTATAGGTATCAGAAGTTGGTGTTCGTCGTCGGATTTCTTCTGGAATTTCTAAAAATTCGGCTAATTGATATATTTGAGTTTTAAATAAATGAGTGATCGGCCGAATGTCACTTCCACCATCCCCGTATTTTACAAAAAAACCATGCTCATGCTCATTTTTATTACCCGTCCCTACAACGGCATAATTACGTGATTCTGCATGATAATATAGCATGCTCATTCGGGATCTTTGTTTGAAATTGGAAGCGGCAACGATCTGAAGATATTCTTTGATCGGAATACGAGCCGATTTTGTCTCCCCCGAGGGTGAAATAATAGTCAACTGGAATACATTCAACGAATCTTTTTGCAAAAGATTTCCCGGCAACGTTATCTTTGCTTTAAAACTACTATCATACTCGGGAAATACTCGCTTAATTGCCTCATCCCTTCTGCGATAACATCCCAATCCACTTAACCCCTCCGTCATATCCTCCACTACGTATTGAACTCCAAATTGTTCAGCCACCTTTTTAGCCAGTTTTAAACTGTCCGGACTGGAATCCTTTTCCGGCATCATGACTCCCAGAACATGCTGCGCTCCTAATGCTTTCGCACACAGAGCCAGGGTGACTGACGAATCCACCCCACCGCTTATTCCGATTACCGCCCCTCTTTTTCGGAGCTTATTTAGTATATCTTCTTTTAATCTTGTTATCAATCGTTTTGACTCTACCGCAGGATCGATCAACAAATCGTTTTTTGAAAAAGCCATTTTTTCTCCTGATAGTTAAGAAATATGTTTGTAAAATTATGGTCAGTCAATCATTGCCTCTTGGCGACTTTTTGCCACTTCACCAAAACTACAAAGCTTAATCTCAGAATTGAATTTAAAATTTCGTTTTTCACTTAACACATTAAATTCCCATTGCCTCTGCCCATTATATTCATCATATAAAGCAATCTCCGTTGAAGGGAATCCAGGATGAACCGCCATCTCAAAAACTTCAAATTTACTTTTCATTATCCTTTGCAGCACATGATCGAGGACTTGAGGTTGATTCCGATTATTAAAAAAATCTCCACCAATCGTTTGAATCCCATTACGATATCTCATTCTGAAAATCACATACCAGCTCAGGAAGTTCAAAATAAAGATTCGAATCACATTTGATCTATACATTCGGAATAAATTAATCTGCCTTTCCAATGGAATTCGAACCGGTACCTTTAAATTCATTTCATTTCTAATTTTCAATATAGAGTCAAAAACAATTGGTAGAAGGTGAATATTGGTATGTGAATCAATATGCGTAATAGTATAACCTTGATTTTTCAGTAATTCAATCTGAGCCTTGATTTCACCATAAATATCCGAGCTCGGTATCTGGCCATTTATTATTTTAAAAAAAAGCGTCGGAAGCTTGAAAAACTTCCCTGACTGATCAGTCAAAGCGGAGTTTTGCGCTGAAATCGAATTACCAACTGTAAGATTCAGATGAAAACCTACGTTCGTTATTCCTTCTTCGGATAATAACCGATGCGAATTATAAAATTCATTTTTGTTGATCATAAAAGAAAAATCAGTCACTATTCCATGTTTCAAGCACTCCAATATCCCCCGATTCACAGAACCACAGAGACCAAAATCATCGGCGTTGATAATTAATTTTTTCATGCGATCTTATTATCGCTCTTTAATATAATTAATAATATATTGAGGCCGTTTTTTTGATTCGATAAAGGTTTTACCTACATATTCGCCAATCAGACCTAAAAATAGCAATTGAATCCCACCAAGGAAGAACAAAGCAACTGCCAGAGTAGTAAAGCCAGGTATGGGTTGCCCTTTCCAGATTTTTTCAAATAGAATAATTAATCCCCACAAAAAACTCAGACTCGATATGATTAAACCAAAATAAATCGATATCCGTAATGGCCGAATGGAAACGGATAGGAGACCATCTATTGCCAGATTCACCAATTTTCTTAAAGAGAATTTCGATGTTCCGTATTGCCGAGGATCAGGGGTATAAAAAATTTCTGTCGCATTCAATCCAATTAAATCTATTATCCCCCGATTATAATAATCAGCTTCTCCGAATTTCTTAATCACTGAAACCGCTTTACGATCCAATAATTTAAAATCCGTAAAATGTATGCGCGTCGGACTGAAAAAATTAATGATTTTATCAAAAAGGATTGAACCCAGACTGCGACTCACTGCACCTTTACCTAACTCTCGGGAGATATGAATAATATTATAACCATTTACAATTTTCTGATAAGCTTCGATGATTTTTTCTGGGGGATGTTGTAAATCGCCATCAATTATTGCACAATAATCGGCGTCCGAGTGATCGATGCCTGTTTTCACGGCCAGTTCTTTTCCAAAATTTCTGGCCAGTTTGATATAACGAATTTTAAAACCTGCTAAGCTATCCAAGGAAAATATCTCACTCTCGGTGTTATCTACACTCCCATCATCAATAAAATTGATAGTCGTTTGTGAAAACACACCTTTAAAACAGGAAACAACCCGATTATAAAAAGGTTTTATATTCTGTTCTTCATTGTAAAGTGGCACTACCAGGTCGATAGTAGGTAATGGGTTATTCATTTTTTGGGTTTCCTGATACTTCTGTCTGAATATTTACGTGAAAAAAATAATTTAAATTTTCTGATCACCAAGACTTTTGGTGGTCTTTTATTTGAAGGTCCAGATGAGGTTACCGGCAAAATTCCATATAAAGACCAGTCCCGTAGCAAGAATTTGAGCCAGAAGATAGTAGAGATGAAAAGAAGTAATGCTTATAGTCATAATGATAGCGTTTATGATAAGTCCAATCCCGGCGATGATAAAAAATTTAACAATAGTAGTACTATGGCTTTTGGTACTGCGGAAAGTATAATGATAATTCAATATATAATTAACCAGTGCCCCACCGGTAAATCCTGCAACCGATGAAAAGATTGGATTCAATTCAAGGAATTGAACCAAAAAAACTAAAATAGAATAATGGGTAATAGTACCAAAAATTCCAACTCCTCCAAAATAAATAAATTGCCGAAATATTTTGAGATTGATGATCAATGAATAAATTGGCGGGTAATGTTGATTGGTAAATTCAGAAAATTGCTGCTTCTATTTGCCAAGAAAATTATCTATTGAAGGTAATCAGATAAAGATCCACAGGTATTACGAACCGTGGAAAGCTGAATAAAAAATAAATATTTCGAGGTTTAAATGGTTTTTAATAAGTTTCATGTAGAACAACAAGAGTAATTCGATCTATTTATTTAAATTTCATTAGATTTAAAAAAGAATACTGTTTTATAACTACTTATTTCATCAAGACCATTTTCTGCACCTGGCGAATGCCCTGCTCCCGCACCGAAAAGACCAGATAGTAAATCCCATTCGCCACCGCCTCTCCCCCATCATCCCGTCCATCCCACATCATCCCATCGTACTCTCCCGCCACCAGCCGCTCCTCGTCCACTATCACCCGCACCCGACGACCCACCACATCGTATACCGCCACACTCACCACACTCTCACTCCCCACACTGAAACTTAGCCGCGTCACCGGATTAAACGGATTGGGATAGTTCGGCCGTAACTGAAATCCCCCTGCCATCCCGCTCACCTCCGCCCACACCACTTCCCCGTACTCATGCAGCATCCCATCAAAATCCCGCGAATACAACCGATAATAATACACCTCTCCCCTCTCCACCTCCTGATCCGCATACTCATACCGCTCCATCTGATGGCTATTCCCCTTCCCCATAATCAGCTCCCCATTCAACCGTCGGTACTCCCCTCTCTCCCCCTCCGAACGATAAATCTCAAATCCCTTATTATTCACCTCCGAAGCTGTCTCCCACCGTAATATTATCCGATCCGGCTCCCCCTGCGCCGTAAAACTCACCACACTCACCGGCAAGGAATTATCAAACGTCACCGACCCCAGTGTAAAATACCCCAGCGAATCCGCCGGTAATGTCCCCGTCACCTGACCCGAGGATCCTCCACTGTTTCCACTGATATTCCGATAGGCCCATTGCCCCTCATCCCGACTATAAGCCACCCGCACATCTCCCGGCACCTGAACCCCATCATCCGACCCATACCTCAGGGTCACCGTCCCACCGCTTACCGTCCCGGAGGCTATACTCCCGTACCAATAACGCACCCGCGATAGCACTCGCAACGGATCCACAAAATTCTGCACCGGCGATAGATCAAATACCTCAAAACTCACCACCGGGTCACTTCCGCTTAAATTGGCAATCACCGGACGGTAATAGGTATCGCCCACCGGATACACCTCATCCACTCCCGGTGAAACGATCCGGGCGCAAGGCCCATAAATAAAACTGTTGTCACTCCCCCCGCTCACCGTCGCACCTGGACC
>CAYMXZ010000015.1:0-29103 GCA_964394475.1 uncultured Caldithrix sp.
ATGCTTAATATCAGGAAAATATTTCTCTCTACCTTTTCCAGGAGTTTACGAAAAAGATTTTATTAAGAAAAGTGTGTGGTTAGTCCAGAAGACCAACAGTAAGACATTGTTCGCTTCACTGAATTGATTGGTTAGACAACTGCACTCCGATCAAACCATAATTGTAATTTGTCCTTAACATGACTTTAACATTAGAATAGTAAGATAGACATTTATAAGAATACTTCATGTTTGAAAAATTGTATTTAATAATCCGAGGTAAAAATGAAACCAGTTCGAATACCAGCTCAATTAATTTCTCGCAAAAATGCTTATCCCTATCATCATATCAGTTCTCTTATTACAGTGATTTTTGTTTCGATATCACTGCTTGTCCTTAATCTATTTTCTCAAAATCCTGCTGATTTAAAAGGCAATATTGTTGGGGTGGTAGTAGATGAAGAAACTGGAGAACCATTGATTGGGGCTAATATTTATCTGGAAAATACTTATTTAGGCGCAGCCACCGATGTAGACGGCGCTTACGTAATTGCGGATATTCCGGTGGGAAGATATAACCTGATTGTTCAGATGTTAAGTTATGCGGAGATGAAAGTCAAAGATGTGGAGGTGAAAGCCAATCAAAGTACTCGGATAGATTTGGTGCTGAAACCAGAGGCATTAATGACCGAAACGATCGTTGTTGAGGCTCGGGCAGTAAATAATACTGAAGCTGCATTATTAAAATCAAGACAGCGAGCGGTGGCGGTGAGCGATGCCATAAGTGCGCAGGAAATTTCGCGAGCTGGAAGTGATAATGCCGCTAATGCTATGATTAAAGTGACCGGTGCTTCGGTGGTTGATGGTAAATATGTATATATAAGGGGATTGGGGGATCGTTACAGCTCCACCAGTTTGAATGGTGCGCAAATTCCTTCTGCCGATCCCGAAAGAAAAGCAGTGAACATGGATTTATTCCCCTCAAATTTGCTGGACAATATTGTCACTCTAAAAACTTTTACCCCTGATAAGCCAGGCAACTTTTCTGGAGGGATGGTTGATATATCGACCAAATCCTATCCAGATGTTTTCACGTTTAAATTTGCCGCTTCGGTTTCTCATAATTCCTTGGCGACTTTTAATTCTAATTACCTTACTTACCCGGGAGGTAGTCTGGATTGGTTGGGCATGGATGATGGGACAAGAGATGTTCCTCAATATGTTAAAGAACATCCAGATTTCCCGTTTCTTTCACCAGAAACTCGCCGGGATCCTGCTTTAGCAAATGAACTGGATCAGGCATCTAAATCCTTTTCACCTTATATGGCACCTATTCAAAAAAGTGCACCGCTGGATCGTTCTTTATCGCTGGCTATAGGAAACCAGACCAAATTTTTAGGAAGGCCTATCGGATATCTTCTTAGTCTTTCTTACAAAAGAAATTATTCTTTTTATGAAAACGGGAAAATTGGGCGTTGGAGTTTCCCTGAAGAGGTGATTACTGATTCAACGGCCCTTATTAAAGAATTATATCTGAGCGACTCCCGGGGTGAAGATTTGGTTACCTGGGGAACCATTGCCACCCTGGCCTCCAAATTTCATCCCAATCACGAATTGACCGGAAATTTTTATTATACCCAATCCGGATACTCAGCAGCTCGTTATTTGCAGGGAAGCTGGTTTCGCCAATTAGGAAGTGAAATACCGGTCTATGAAACCCGTTCACTGGTATATATTGAAAGAAACCTACAAAGCTACCAATTGCAAGGGGAACATTTTTTAGAAGGTTTGGGAAGGTCTAAAATAAATTGGCAAACTGCCTACTCCATAACCAGTCAGAATGAACCTGATATGAGGTTTTTTACCAATATTAAAGATACCACGGTTTCGCCGGTTAACTATTCCGTTCTTAGTTCGGGATGGGAACCACCATCGCGTTATTTCCGGTATCTGGAAGAAGATGGTCTGAATTTAAGCCTTGATTTTTCTTTACCGTTCCGACAGTTTGGTGGTCACCTTGGTCAGCTGAAAATAGGTGGGCTATATTCTGGAAAAGATCGAACCTTTGAAGAATCCTTGTACGCCTACGGAATTAATCCTCAAATCCGACCGGTATACAATGGTGATGCCCTGGAATTTTTTGGACCGAAAAATACCGGAATTATCCGGGTGGATAGCAGCGCATTCTATCCATATCAATTTGGGAATTATATTTACCTGGCACTGGATCGGGGTACTGGTAACGGTGACTACACTGGTCGGGAGAATGTTTCCGCTGGTTATGCCATGGTAGAGTTCCCTGTTTCCCGAGAATTTCGAGTTATTACCGGTGTAAGATATGAAATTACTGATATGTACGTGGAAAGTGCCGATACCAACCTGGTGGATACCCTGAGGATCGGTTCTTTGAAAGAAAAAGATTGGTTACCATCGGTCAATCTGGTCTATCAAATTGGAAATAATATGAACATCCGGGCTGCCTATGGCCGGACTTTAGCCAGACCGACTTTAAGAGAGTTGGCCCCATATGAAAGCTTTGAATTTGCAGGTGATTATTCTTTTGTAGGAAATGTAAATCTAAAGCGCGTACTTATTAATAATTATGATCTTCGCTGGGAGTGGTTTCTTCAACCAGGAGAGATCGTAGCCGTCAGTGGTTTTTATAAAAAACTGGAAAATCCGATGGAAAAAAGCATTGGAGGAAATGCCGATTTTCCACAAATTTTTTATGAAAATGTAGAAAAGGGAATAGTATATGGAATTGAATTTGAAGTACGGAAAGACTTAGCACTGTTCTCTTCTTACCTGAGAAATTTTAAATCAGGAATCAATCTAACTCTAGCACAATCCAAAATTGACCTACCAGCCGGGAGAAGATATTTTGTGGAAAAATATGACCCTAATAAACTAGTTTACAAAACTTTTAGTCGTCCCTTGCAGGGACAGTCACCCTTCATCTTCAATCTCCATCTGAGTTATGAGAATTTTAAGTCAGGAACATTTGCCAGTCTCTATTTTAACGTTTTCGGCCAAAGACTGGCTGAAGTGGGGATCGGAGCGAATCCTGATGTATATGAACACTCCAGACGAACACTTGATTTTATTCTCCGACAGCGATTATGGAAATCCTTAAACTTTCAGTTTGAGATAAAAAATATTTTTAACGATCCAGTAAAATACTCACATCGTCTGGTAAAATCGGAATTTGTTCGCCGTGAATATAATACTGGCATGATTTCTAAAATTGGATTCAATTTTGAATTGTAATTTTAATCTTGATCACTGGCATTCCTAATTCTATAAATGCCTTTAAAGATAGATTAAAACCATTTGAATGTGAAGGGCGCAGTTTGCTGGACATAATAAATGATGTATGTCTAACAAAGATGCGATGAGCAATCGAATTGTTTCGGGGAAGATGAAGTGAATCTTCTTTCAATTGGATTATGGTGAGGTAATAATTGCCTGCTGACGGAAAACTGTAAAAAGTTTTTTACCTAATTCTTAAGTTATACTCAAGTTACTGCCTATAGATAGCAACGGTATAATAGCCCTTGACTAATCATGTTACTGAAAGTAAAAACTCATTTAATCTTAACCTTATTGTTATGAAATCGAAAGATGTATTTAATATTATGGTGCGAATATAGTGTGAACTTAGCTATGGTGATAAAAATTTCCCGTATGGCCAGTTTTCAGTAATTAACGGCGTTAAGCCATTTCAGTTAAGGGGATCTTGATGTTAAAACTATATCTTTTTTTTATAATCTGTATCCCCATTCTAATTTATGCTCAGCCTAATGCTGAATTCACTGCAACTCCCCTGAGTGGGAATAAATCCTTGCAGGTGACTTTTAGTGACTTATCAACCCCATCAGGAAGTCCCATTGTTTTCTGGTTCTGGGATTTTGGAGATGGTGGTGCCAGTATTACCCCCAACCCGGTTTACCGTTATCGTGACGCCGGTGTATATACCGTCAGCTTAACCGTAAGAGATGATCTGGGTCAAATCAACACTGAAACCAAGACAAATTATATTACTGTTAATGGACCCCGGGCTAACTTTACTGCCGATCCCCGCGGAGGAGTCATTCCACTGGTAGTTAATTTTACTGATCTATCCACTACCACCAGCGGCACTATTACCAGTTGGTTCTGGAATTTTGGTGATGGAAGCAGTAGCTACATCCGCCATCCGTCCCATTCCTACTCCACTGCCGGTAATTATGATGTTAGTCTAATTATTACCAATAGTATAGGGCAACGTGATACCCTGCAGCAAAATAGCTATGTAAAAGCGGTAAGAGCCAATTTTTCTGCGTCTCCCTTGAATGGGACTAATCCTTTACTGGTAGATCTCCAGGATGAATCCACTCCGGATAGTGGCCCGATTTCCAGCTGGTTCTGGGATTTTGGTGATGGATTAACCAGCACGGCGGTTAATCCCAACCATAGTTATGCAAATCCCGGGGTATACAATGTCTCTTTGACAATTACCGACACTCTGGGCCATATCGACAGTGAAGTTAAAAACAATTATATCTCTGTGGTAGATGAGGCTATAGTATCCTCGGCTATTCCCACGGACGCTTTTTTAAGTAATGGGAAAGAAATTACAGTTGCCATTAATATTAACATGACCGGTATGCCCTTTCCTGATAATGTTCTGGGAAGTTTTACCGGTAGTTTGGAATGGAATCCTGCCATTTTACAATATCTTTCCAATTCCGGTATACTGCAGGGATTCACTGGAGGAGTAAATACCTCAAATGCTGTAAATGGTCAGATAATTTTTAACGGGATCAATCCCTTTGGAAGGGAAGGAGTTTTTGATATTCTGTTCATCCAGTTCCGGGTGATCGGTTCACCAGTTTCAACCACTCCCCTAAATCTGGAATATAGCGCCATGGCTCGACAACTTGGTGCCGTAAATATTCTTCCTTTTTTAATTATCAATGACGGAGCAGTGACAGTCGTTGCCAGACCGACTGCTCAATTTCAAGCTACTCCATTACGAGATTATGAACCGGCAACTATAACTTTTTCTGATCAATCAACGGTGGGTACGGGCAGCATTACCAACCGACAATGGGCTTTTGGAGATGGAACGACCGGGAGCGGTCTTTCTCCCACGCATATCTATCAGGAAAGTGGTCTTTATTCACCTACCTTGACCATATTCGATATTTATGGTGAGAGTGATACCTTAACTCTAACTAATTATATCAACATAGATGCCTCCTTTGTCCAGACATATATTGATGACTGGAATATGATCGGAGTGCCAGTTATTCCTCGGAATTCTCAGGTTTCAGTGCTCTATCCGGATGCTATTCCCGGGACTACCTTTCGCTGGATTGGAAGCTATCAACCGGTTAGTACTCTAAAATTCGGGGAGGGTTATTGGATCAAATTTCCCAATGCTGGACAAATAAAAGTTCCCGGACCCCGTGACTATGACCGCGGGGATACCCTTACGAGTGGCTGGAATCTTATTTCAGGTGTATCGGGTAATGTTGATGTTTCAACCGTTTACGATCCCTTCGGAATAATTGTACCGGGTACGTGGTATGGCTGGAATGGTACATATGCTGCAACAAATTCTATCGAGGCTGGCCGTGGTTATTGGGTCTTGGCAGATGAACCCGGAGTAATTGCGATTTTTTTACTTAATCCAGGTTGGCCACTTGATAAACGAGTTGGACCATCCCGCTATCAATTGCTCGATCTAGAGCAATATCCATTTCTTACTATATCTGATGCGGCGGGAGCTGAGCAAAAACTATATCTGGATGTACCACTTTTTTCATCTGGGGAATTACGTCCCTATTTGTTACCACCATTACCGCCGGAAGGAGCATTTGATGCACGGTTTTCCAATCAATCAAGGGTGTGTGCCGATAGCCAAGCGGTTATTCAGCTCCAAGGAGATCGGTATCCACTGTCGATCAAATTTTCGGCAAATACAGGTATAATAGTTGAAGAGATCTTTTCAACACAATCACGGAGAACACATTTCCTGGCCGCCGGCGATAAATTAGAAATAATTGATCCCCAGGTAAAAAAGATTATAGTAATGAAAACAAAGTCAAATACTGCTACCAATATTCCTTCCGAATTTGAGCTTTCTCAAAATTATCCTAATCCTTTCAATCCAATCACCATTATTGAATATGCGCTGCCCAGTGCTCAGGAAGTGGAGATAATGGTTTATAATGCTCTGGGGCAGAAGGTCAGAACTCTGGTTTCTAAGTATCAATCTGCCGGTTACCATCAGATAGAATGGGATGGGACAGATGATCGTGGTAGCCGGCTCGGCAGTGGTATTTATTATTATCAAGTTTCAGCCGGGCCTTTTAGTCAGGTGCGTAAAATGCTGTTATTAAAATGAGTACTTAGACAACTGCTCTGTATATACTTGAGTAAGGTAAAAAAAACGAGTCAACGAAGTCGCAAGCCATCTAGTGAGGGGTCGTTAAAGGACTGGAAGCAAAACCAAAGGAAGGCTCTCTATTGAGGTTAAGTTTCCAAAGAGACAAATGAGAGTACATTGCGAGAGCTATCAAACACAGCATCTCTTCAGGAGTTTCAGCTGAAACGGCGGGAGAAGGCTAAAGAAGAGTCGAAGATTCAGTTTTACTGAGCTTTCGCTGGATAAAGTTCTCATTTAAGAAAAGCCGTATGAGGAAGTGAAAGTGATTGGAACATTAAAAAACGATCTTTTTAAATCTAACTTTTAACTAATTCATGATCTTTGACCTGTGACCTCGGAGGTAGTAAAAATATGTTTTCGGGGAAGATGTCCTGGTTAAACAGATTAAATAGTTTAGCGGAATTGATTGAAAAGTCACAGATTTACTCTTGGTGTTTAACCTTAGTATTTGCCTGGAATTTGATATTTACCATGAACCACTTTGCTTTGGCGGATCAAAAAGTGCAGGTAAGTAAAGAATTTCAATTGTTGTTTGGTTATCCTGATCAAGAAAAAAGTGAATTTCCTAATATGGAAGATTTTTCTAACATGACTCAGCTTAGTCATTGGACGAATGGCGCGACCATGGCATTAGCCAGCAGAGAATCTCAGGTCTATTTTGGGAATGGCATTTTCTTTCAGATTGCTGATGTATCCAATCCTTCCAGACCTCAGGAGCAAGCTAAACTATCATTAAACGCCCCGCTGAATGATATAAAGATACAAGGAAACTACGCCTATGTCGCTAACGACAGCGCTGGTTTGAAGATTATTGATATCAGTAATAACCGCAGTCCGGTTGTTTTTTCTCACCTGCAGCCCGGTTGCATTTTTCAAGGATTGTACCTCGACGATCATTATCTCTATGCTGCTTGTGGATCGGCTGGATTGTTGATTATTAATATAACTGATCCATCTCATCCCCAGATTGTTGGCCAACATGTAACCGCTGGAAGTGCCCGGGGAGTCTGGGTCAGTAATCATATGGCATTTGTAACCGCTGATGTTGCTGGATTGAGAATATTTGATGTCAGTAATCCTTATTTACCAGTTGAAGTAGGATTCATTGGATGCCCGGGTTCAGCACGGCAGGTTTTTATCGATCAGAATTTAGCATACTTAGCATGTGACACTGGTGGACTCAGGATTTTGGATATTACTGATCCTATTTCTCCTCAATTGATCGGACAATTTACCAGCGGTAGTCGTATTCTCGATGTGATTTCCATTGGCAGTTATGCATACCTGGCTGCCGGCGAAGCTGGATTACGGATTTTGAATATCATTAATCCCAGCTTGCCAATAGAAATCAGTTTCTATGATACTCCAGGCACATCTTTGAAATTGGCCTTTTCACCGTCCAGGATTTATCTAGCCGATGGGAATAATGGATTAGTAATCTTGAATGTTGCTTCACCCGCTCAACCTGCAGTCTTGGGAAATTTTGAAACCTGGGGATATGCCTATGCTACTCTCAGGAATGAAAATTTACTGTTTATTGCCGATGGATCTTCAGGGGTTCGCATTCTTAACGTGAGCGATCCAGCAGAGATGCGAGAAATCGGTTTCTATAATCCCGGTCTATGGATAGTCAATCTGGTTTTTGCTCCCCCATATGGTTTTGCTGCCGCTGGACCTGATGGATTAAGAGTTTTTGATTTTACTGATCCGACACTGCCAGTTGAAATTGGGAGTTACGATACACCGGGAGAAACAGTCGATCTGTCTCTTTATCAGAACTTCCTGATTTTAGCTGATGGTTACGGAGGATTGAGGATTCTGGATATCTCCACACCGGCACAGCCAATAGAAGTTGCGACAACCCCCACCACTTCTTATATATATGGTGTAAAGGTATCTGAAAATTATGCCTTCACCACTGAATGGACAGCAGGATTTAGAATCTATGAGCTTTCCAATATATATTTACCACGTCTTTATGGATATTTAAATACCAGTGGTCTGTCAATTGATTTGGCAGTCAAACCGGGCAATGCCTTCGTGGCGGAAGGGACTGATGGATTACGTTTAATCGATCTCACTTATCTGTATAGTCCTCAGCATCTGGGATTTTTCAACACCACTGGTTATACCGTGGATGTGGCTGTCACCGGCCCGGTTGTGTACCTGGCGGATGGATTCAGCGGAGTAAGGGTATTGGACGTTACTCAGCCTGCTTCGCCGAGAGAAATTGCTTATTTCAACACCAATGGCAATAGCCGGGGTATCTCTGCCTCAGGAGATATGGTATATGCCGCCGATGGTCAAAATGGAGCATACGTGCTTCGAAATGACCTGGTATTTGTTGGATCAGTTTCCCGGAATTGGAATTTACTTGGTTTACCGGTAGCCGTTCAGGATAGTTTTTATTTATCAGTCTTTCCTGAGGCTGTACCCCCTTGTTATGAATGGGTGGGAATTTACCAGGCCGATGTGGATTTAGAAAATGGTAAAGGATACTGGCTTAATTTTCGCCAACCGACTGAAACCGTTATTTTGGGTGAGCGGTTTTATTCAATCGATTTGTCCCTTAGAGAAGGATGGAACATGATCTCTGGTCCTTCAGTCAATGTCACCTTAGCACAAATCCTGGATCCATCGGGAATAATTGTCCCCGGATCAATTTATGGTTTTAAAGGTACCTATGTCAGTCCAGAAACTTTGGAGGCCGGTAAAGGATACTGGATAATGGCTTCAGCGGCTGGAACGATCAGTATAAACGCTGGTGCAGCTTCCTCTCCGGTAATGCTGGCCAAACTATCCAACCTGGTAGATATAAGCCAGAATGCCTCGATTACGGTGAGTGATGCCCGGGGATATAGCCAGGAATTGTATGTGGATGTCCAGCTGACCCCGGAAGTGGATCGGATGAGTTATCAGCTGCCGCCGTTACCGCCGGCCGGAAGCTTTGATGCTCGTTTTGCTGGTGATATGCGCCTGGTGGAAAGTGAAGAAGGGATTATCCGTCTGCAGGGAAGTTATCCGATCACCCTGACAGCCAGGGGTGCGGATTATGTGGTGGAAGAGCTGGTCACTGACGGTCGGAGCTATCATGTGGCCGCCGGGAGCAGTGTAACGATCAGTAATTCGCAGCTGAAATCGGTGAAGGTAGTAAAGAGTACGGTGAGTATGGTACCGAGCAGTTTTGTAGTGGAGCAGAACTATCCGAACCCATTTAATCCGACCACCACCATTTCCTATTCTCTGCCATCGGAATCAAAGGTTGAAGTAATCGTATTCAATGCCCTGGGTCAGGAAGTGAAGACCCTGGTATCAGCCAATCAACCGGCCGGTAGGTATACGGTCAGCTGGGATGGTACCAATGCTCAGGGTGTGAGTGTATCGAGTGGTATCTACTACTATCAGGTTAGTGCTGGAAAAAAACACTCGAACTTTAAAATGTTGTATTTAAAATAGATGGCGGTCACAGAGTTGGTTGAAAGAGAGTCCCACCTCTCTCCCGTACACTAACTAACCGACTCTGTGGCCAGCTTTTTAGATGAAAACATTCCTATTTAAAATATTCTCGAAAGAATTATTCTTAGCTTTAATAACTTATTTTTTTAGGTTATTACTATTTGTCTATAATTTAATAAGTTTGTGAGCTCTTGAGAACCTAAATTATTACCACCAGCTCAGGTGCCCAATGGATTATGGATGTTACTACGGGTAGCGAATTATTTAATTGAGGGATTGACAGGGGAGATTAATAACAAAACACTTGAACGAAATTGATCTGTTGTTGCAGATGTGTGGCGTAAAATTTTGCTTTCGCTAAAAATATTGGGTACAGCCATACTAATTGTTAAGAACTATTTTTATTTATCCTTCTCTTTTCGCAGATGTGAGAATTAACAGCATGACTATCAAATACCTTCAGACATCTACTTCATTGGATCTGGATCAGATGGAGGCAATAAGTTTTTGAACTTCAAGCAACCGATCGGACTGGTAATAGTGCAGGGCCTTTTCAATATACTTTTTGGCTTTGGTGAAACGGCGCTGATTGAATTGATCGACCGCGATATTATATAGTTGTAATCCAGCTAATTGTTTCAAGTTCACTCGATTATTGACATGGGTTTTAAACTGATAAAAATTTTGACCATAACCAGTGCTCTGATTTTGACTGTATAATTGGTTTCTTCGTGCTATCTCTTTCTGATTATCCACAAAACCTGCTTGCAGATCGGTGGTTTCAAGAAGAATTTGTCGGTCTGAAAGGGAAATTATTAGATAAATGTGATAATCAGTTTCTTTAATTTCACAAGGGATTTTGAGGATATAGAAAATAAATGCAAAAAGAGCTGAAGAAGAAACACAGTCGTAGTTATTATGCATCAGAACATCTGTCAAGGTACTATATTGTTTATAATTCTTCAGAAATTTTTTCTGGGTTAAAAGGAAGATCTGCTTTATAAAGTCCGCATCTGAACTCATTGATTTCCGTTTATGTAATAATTGACCGATATGCCCGAATAATTTTCGGCGGCACATTTCTGAATTGGCCTCATTGGGATCATCAAAAAAACTATTAAGAATTTCTAAAACACTCTGTTGTTTGAAAATCTGTTGAACCTCCATATAACAGGAATCTTTTCCGGGTAATTCCGAAATCGGCAGGGTGATTATAATCAGCGAGAAAAGCATGAAATGTAAATATTTCATCTTCACCATCCATGACCAGTAGGTCTGCGGTAAATTGGCCGCAGTCTTTTTCTCTACATAATATATTTTCGTGTTGATTATTAAAATCTTTATCAGAATTGTGAGTTAACTTCTTTTGAATGGTGGTTATTTCGAACCTCAATTCCTGCATTTTAGCTTAGTGAGAGTGTAGGTGAAAAATATTTCTGCCAGGTTGTTCAAAGCTTCTTAATACTTAACGAACTCCTCAATTTTTTTTGCATAGTTACTGTTGATTTCATGCTGCTTTGTTCAACAAATGAACCGATATTTCTGGAATTTATCTCTTTGTCTATTTATTTGAAAAATAGTTACATAAGATAGATATGTTATAAACAGATTACACCCGTGTTACAATAAAAAAGCCTTAATTGCTTTGTTCTGGTAAAACTTGCGTTATTTTAGAATTTAATAACGTCTCCTTAGTCTTTATAATCTTTACAGTTAACGCCTTTCAGTTTTTTCATTTATAATTTTTAGGGAAATTAACCTAAAAGTTACACATTTGTTACTTAACCGATAACAATACTCAACATCAGCTGTGTAATCTTTAGTGCGTTTACCAAGAGAACAAAAGTTTCATATTCAAACTAGAAAGGAGGCCGCATGACAGTAAGCAAACAGCAGTCAATCTCTAATCCAATCTGTTAATTGATTTTAACCCATGTTTTAAGAAGGAGGTCCCAATTATGTTTAATCTGTTGAAGTTTATGTCAATTTTGTTACTGGTGCCTGTTGTGATAATGGCACAGCTTCCCGAAAGAATTATCACTGATAGTTTTATTGGTCCAGCTTCCAATGGCCAGGATCCCATCCGAACCCTGGATCGGGACACTGTTTATGTATTAAACGGCTTTGTTTATGTTGAAAACGGCTGCGTTCTGACCATTGAGCCGGGTACTGTTATTAAAGGCTATAGTAGAACTCAGGTGACCACTGGTGACAGGACAAGTGCCTTGATTATTGCACGTGGCGGCCAGATCTTTGCTAATGGAACTGCTACTGAGCCGATTATTTTCACTGCTTACGCTGATGATTTAAACAATCCGTTTGATCTTGGTCCTAATGATCGCGGTCTGTGGGGTGGCGTGTTGTTGTGTGGAAGGGATTCTATAAATTTCGATAATGGTACCACTCTGCGTTATGAAAAAAATATTGAAGGTATTGCCGCTACTGAACAACGTGCGCTATATGGTGCCGGTTCTACATTGAATGGAACTTATCAGTATGTGCCACATGATAATTCGGGGATTTTGCGGTATGTATCCATTCGGCATGGTGGTGACGAATTAGCACCGGCAGACGAAATTAATGGTTTGACTATGGGTGGCGTAGGTGACGGAACGACAATTGAGTATATTGAAGTTTATGCTAATCTGGATGACGGTTTCGAATGGTTTGGTGGAAACGTCAATACTAAATATCTGGTTACTTCCTTTAATATTGATGATGACTTTGATTATGATATTGGCTTTAATGGAAAGCATCAATTCTGGTTTTCCATAAAAGATCCGATAGTTGGTGGTGGCCGGTTTGGTGAATATGATGGTGGAGACGCACCCAGTACCACCAATTTGCCATACGCTATACCAATAGTATCTAATTTTACTTTTATCGGTGCTGGACTTACTGCTACCCCTTCTGGTGATGGCGGACAGGCCTTGATTTTTCGGGCCAATGGTGGTGGAAAACATTATAATGGCATCCTTACTGAATATAAGGGTGGTACAGGTGGTAGTGGTATTACAGTAGAAGATGTGACTGGACAAGATAGCCGTCAACGCCTGGAAGATGGTGATCTGGTCATTAATAATAATATCTGGTGGCTATTCTCTGCCGGTAATGATTTAGCTACAATTGTACCGCAATCATTTGTCCAACCTTTTTTCACTGCGGGCGGGAATGACATTGTTGATCCTCAAATTAATAGCATTGACCGCTCAGTTAATGGCTTATTAGATCCTCGTCCTGCTGCCAGCAGCCCGGCAGCTACTGGTGGAGATTTTTCTCCTGCGCCTTTGAACGATCCATTCTTTGATGTAGTGGATTATCAGGGTGCTTTTGATCCTAACCTTCCGATGTGGATTCTGGGCTGGACTGCTCTGGATCAGGAAGGTATTCTCAAACCAACCACTCAAAATGTTATTGCCAGCTGGAACATGATCTCATTACCGGTGGCGCCGAAAAATACCTCAGTGAGCACTCTTTATCCGACTTCCACTCCTGGTACTGCGTATGGTTGGAATGGAACGTATGTTCCTACTTCCAGTTTCAATTTTGGCAGTGGTTATTGGCTTCGTTTCCCCTCCGCAACTACCATCAGCATGAGAGGTGCGGCTCTTCTCTCTCGTACCTATAATCTTACTGCGGGTTGGAATATGATTGGTGCAGTCTCTGCTCCTGTTGCTGCTTCTTCCATTAGCGATCCAAGTGGCATAATTGTCGCTGGTACATTGTATGGCTGGACCGGTACTTATACAACGGCGACCAGTCTTGTACCAGGCCAGGGATACTGGATACGCGCTTCAGCAGCCGGAACGATCAGTATAAACGCTGGTGCAGCTTCCTCTCCGGTAATGCTGGCCAAACTATCCAACCTGGTAGATATAAGCCAGAATGCCTCGATTACGGTGAGTGATGCCCGGGGATATAGCCAGGAATTGTATGTGGATGTCCAGCTGACCCCGGAAGTGGATCGGATGAGTTATCAGCTGCCGCCGTTACCGCCGGCCGGAAGCTTTGATGCTCGTTTTGCTGGTGATATGCGCCTGGTGGAAAGTGAAGAAGGGATTATCCGTCTGCAGGGAAGTTATCCGATCACCCTGACAGCCAGGGGTGCGGATTATGTGGTGGAAGAGCTGGTCACTGACGGTCGGAGCTATCATGTGGCCGCCGGGAGCAGTGTAACGATCAGTAATTCGCAGCTGAAATCGGTGAAGGTAGTAAAGAGTACGGTGAGTATGGTACCGAGCAGTTTTGTAGTGGAGCAGAACTATCCGAACCCATTTAATCCGACCACCACCATTTCCTATTCTCTGCCATCGGAATCAAAGGTTGAAGTAATCGTATTCAATGCCCTGGGTCAGGAAGTGAAGACCCTGGTATCAGCCAATCAACCGGCCGGTAGGTATACGGTCAGCTGGGATGGTACCAATGCTCAGGGTGTGAGTGTATCGAGTGGTATCTATTATTATCAAGTTATTGCTGGAGATCATTCATCCATCATGAAGATGGTATTGATGAAATAAATTGATGTATCGGTATGAACCATCCGCAGGGAGGCGGATGATTCATACAAAAAAAGTTCAAAAAATCCTGGAGGAGGATATGTTGAAGAGTAACACACTAAGCAGTTTAATTGATAGGAACAATACAGGTAAGGGATTATGGTTAATTCTGAATGTGATTCTAGTTTTATCATTCCACCTGCTTGGACAGGAATTCCTGGTTCCGCTACAGGTTACGGATGGGAATCAGAACTCTACTTTGCAGATTGGAATTCATCCAAATGGAACCAGTGGTTTTGATGTTGGTCTTGACATTTTAGCTCCTCCACCCCCTCCAGCTGGTGCTTTCGATGCACGTCTAAGCTGGGATAATACTGATTATTTTACTGATGTCCGGGATAATCAGAATAATGAAAAGACTTTCGTCATGACTTATGCTGCCTCGACCGGACATGGCCCAATCGTAATTAGTTGGGATTCAGCTAGTTTAAGTTCTCTTGGTACTTTTATCATCACTGATAATGTCACCGGGCAATTGTTTAGCCTGGATATGACCACTGCCAGCAGTCTGGATATTAGCAGTGCTGGAGGACTCCTTAATCCTGGTTTGCGGATATTGATGACCCCTCTTGTCAACATTGATCCATATGAACATAATGTTCCCCGGGGTGAATTACTAAATCTTTATCCCAATTATCCCAATCCCTTTAATGGCACCACTGAAATTTCTTTTTATGTGGGAGAAAGATCAGCGGTCAGGTTGCAGATTTATAACTTGGTTGGTCAAAAGGTTAAAGAACTGCTATCAGGGGAGATGTTACCGGGTGTTTACCGGATAACCTGGGATGGAACCTTTGAAGGAAACACTCCCGTGGCCAGTGGGATATACTTTGCAGTATTGTCTGGGTCAAAAAGAAGTCAGATGATAAAAATTGTTTATACTAAATAATGTTAAACCATAGTTTGGTTAAATAATTTGAAGGAAGTAATTATTTTCAACAGTATGGAGGTTAGAAATGAACAAATCATTATTTGTCATACTTTTGCTCATGATGTTTATGGGAACTGTTTTGGCACAAAATTTTGCGGTTCCCATTACCATCCAAGATGATGTGAATACTTTTAAAATAACCATTGGTATGAGTCCTAGTGCCACCGATGGCTTTGATGCGATAATTGATACATTACTGCCCGGTGCAGGACCAGCTGGTACCTTTGATGCCCGGGAAACATGGAACAATGATGATTACAAGAGAGACATCCGGGCCAGTAGTCTCACCCAGAAAACGTACTACTTCAGTTATCGTCCTGAAGCAGGAAGGGAACCCATTATTATCAGCTGGAATCCTGCCACTCTGGCGGCTCTGGGCACCTTCATCATTACCGATAATATAACCGGGACTCTTTTCACTTTAGACATGAGCACTACAAATAGTCTGAATACCGGGGAAAATGCATTTGTGGCCAGCAGTTTAAGGATTCTCGTCACTGCTGCTCCGCCACCGGCCCTGAATGCTAATTTTATTGGAACTCCTACTTTCGGGACATATCCATTGCGGGTGCAGTTCACCGATCAATCGACGCCGGGTGCAGGTACTATTACATCCCGCAGCTGGTATTTTGGCGTGGAAGGTTTCAGTTCAACTGCCCAAAATCCAGTCTTTGTTTATTGGAAAGAAGGCTCTTATGATGTTCGTTTGATCGTCCAAAACTCTCTGGGTGAGAGGGATACCCTGGTGCGAACCAACTACATTAATACTGTCAGTGGACCTTCCGCTAATTTCACTTCCAATGTTACGACGGGTCCGGCGCCATTAAGTGTATCTTTCAGCAATACTTCAGCGACCGGAACTGCCCCCATTACCAGTTACTTATGGAGTTTTGGTGATGGCGGTACCAGTACCCTGGAGAATCCTACTCATGTTTATTCCAGTGTGGGTCAGTACACGGTGCGTTTAATTGTTACCGATGGTAATGCTTTTAGCGATACACTGACCCGGGTAAATTATATTTATGTAACTAATGGTGCTGCACCTGAATTCCAGACAGTATTGAATGTATCTGATGGAGTTAATGATCTGAATTTGACTTTTGGATATCATCCCAATGGTACGGCGGGATTTGATCTGGGATTGGATATTTTAGCTCCGCCTGCTCCTCCGGCCGGCGGTTTTGATGCTCGCCTGCGTTCTGCTAATGAGGATTTTGCAGTAGATTTTCGTCCGCAAACTCAGGGAGAAACGGTGTTCACCGTATTATATGCAGCGGAAGCTGGTGCCGGTCCTATTGTCCTTAGCTGGAATCCATCCTTACTGGATCAGGATTATTCATTCAGAATCGTGGATAATGTAACGGGTCTTCTGTTTCCACCACTTGATATGTCCACCACGAATTCTTTGACGATCACAGATCCTTCATTGGCCTCTGGTTTAAGGATCTTGGTGGCTCCGGGTAAAACTATTCGGGCTTATTTACAGGGTCCGATGCTGCCTCAGGTTACCTTAACCCCCAATTGTACCTTTGTCTGTACTCTGAAGGTCGATATGACCAATCATCCTGCTCCTAACAATTATCTGGGTAGTTTCACCGGAGAAGTATATTACAGCGGCCGGTTGACTCTTATCGGTACCTCGCCAGTTTTGTCCGGTTATACTGGTAATGTGGTTGTGAATACCACCAACCGCCGAATCTCTTTCAACGGCGCCAAGGTTGCTGGTACTCCTGGAGTGGTGGATATTATGGTACTGTATTTTACTATAGCCAACGAACCAGGTGGAGAGGTATTAGTGAGCCCCAGTTTCAGTGTGATGGCTTCCGCCTATACATTCGAAAACCTGATTCCGAAATTAGATGTGGATGATTATACTTTCAATATTGCCCCGGTCAATTTATTGGGCGATGTGAATGGTGATAATCTGGTGAACTCCACCGATGCATTGATTATCCTGTCGTATGATGCTTGGGGAGGCTTGTCCCAGCAAAATCTGTTAGACCGCGTCATGGCAGGTATTGGAGATGCCAATGGTGACGGATTGACCAATTCCACCGATGCATTGCTGATCCTGTCCTATGATGTTGGGATTCAGGTACCAGTACCACTGGGACAACCTGTTTGTTTTAATTAATGCAGTAACAGAATGGAATGATGATAATTTGATTTTAAGGAGGATATTCAAATGAATACGAAGAAAATCTTTATAGTAATCTCCGTCTTGATCTTAGCTTCTTTTTCGCTGTTAAGCGCTAAAGAACAGATCACTGCGTATGTCCAGCCCTCCAGCATTGAAATGGCCGAGGGTCAGGAAATCGAAGCGGCGGTGATTATTGATATGGGCAGCTCTAATGCCAGACTGGGCAGCTACACGGCGGTCGTTAAATGGGATACCGGAAAACTGGTATATCAAAATTACCGTGGTGGTTCAAGTGCTGGTTTTGAAAGCCCGGTAGTAAATGATCTGAAAGCTTCTGAAGGTAAATTGGTGGTAGCCAGTGCTTATCCGTATGGTGCGGAAGGTCAGGTAAATGTATTGAATCTCAAGTTCAAAGCCCTTGGGAAAACTGGCTCCAATCCTGGCTTTAAATTGGAATTCAGCGCGATGGCGGCTGCCGAAACTTTCGAAAGTCTTTTGGCGGATGTGAAGGTAGTGGATAATCCGGCTGAAATTGCAAACAATCTGGTTCCACAAAATTTCAGCCTTGAAAGCTATCCCAATCCATTCAATCCATCCACTCAGGTTCAATATCAGATTCCGGCTGAAAATTTAGTCGTAATCGAAATATATAACGTGATGGGACAAAAGATCAAAACGCTGGTCAATGAAAACCAGAAGCCGGGAACATATACTATGACCTGGAATGCGACCGATGATCATGGGAATACCGTGGCCGCCGGAACCTATTTTTTAAGAATGCAGGCTGGTAAATTCACCAGTGATCGTAAGATTCAATTAGTGAAATAATTGCCAGGCTTTTTTTAAGGGATCTGCCCTTCGAAAAGGGTAGATCCCTTTATTAATGGTTAGCCGAAATCTTTTCATTAATCTCGGTAAATTATTGGCAATACTTCATAGTGCTCTAAACTCGCTTGTAGGTTTAAGAAATTCTTGTTTTAGCTACAGGTAAAAATACTTATGATCCGCTGAAGTGCTTTCATGGAGAGCTTTTCAGCCGGTCATATGGATTGAGAAAAGTTTAATTGATAAAGACTTTCTAGTTACTGAAGGAGAAAACAATGCATAAGCATGTTGTGATATTGGTTGCAGCAGTTTTATTTCTCACGGTTCAAAGTATTTTATCCCAGCAGTGGAAGATACCGGTTAATGTTTCGGACGGGATTAATAATGCCTTTCTCAAGTTTGGAATACATCCTAATGGGACCAATGGCTTCGATGCCGGTCTGGATACCCTGGCGCCTCCCCCTCCTCCAGCCGGAGCTTTCGATACCCGACTTACCTTTAATTTTGAGGACTACATAACTGATATACGTTCCAATACCCTGGATCAAAAAATTTTTACCATGACGTATCGCTCTGCTACTGGAGCCAATCCTATCGTACTTACCTGGAATAATGCCAATTTTTCCGCTTTGGGAACATTCATAATTACTGATAATATTACCGGGACACTTTTCACTTTAGATATGACCACTACCAATACCCTGGCCGCTGGATCAAATCCCCTCCTGGGACCAGGAATTCGCATTTTAGTTACCCCAAATGCTTTAACTTTACCAACTGCTAATTTTTCTGGTACACCAACTGGTGGAATTGCCCCGCTTACAGTTAATTTTACCGATCTTTCTATAGCAGGAACGGGTACAATCACCAGCTGGTTATGGGATTTTGGTGATGGTGCTACCAGTACAACCCGAAATCCGGTTCATACCTACGCCGTTGCCGGTAATTATACTGTTACGCTTCAAGTGACTGACAATCTCGGCCAAAGCGATATTGAGACAAAAACCAATTATATAACTGTCACTTCTCCCATCCCTCCAACCGCCAATTTCACCGGCAGCCCCACCAGTGGTTTCACCCCTTTGACGGTGAATTTCAATGATTTATCCATTGCTGGTAGTGGCATCATCACCAGCTGGTATTGGGATTTTGGGGATGGAGGAAGCAGTACCTCTCAAAATCCCTCACACACTTATATCACTGCTGGCACATTCACTGTCAGTCTGACGGTTACCAACAGTTCAGGGCAAAGTGATACCGAAACCAAAAACAATTATATTAGCGCCACTGCTGCTGTGCAACCCACTGCTAATTTTAGTGGTTCGCCCACCAGCGGTTTCCAGCCCCTAACGGTCAATTTTACCGATCTGTCTTTTCCTGGTTCAGGAACCATCATCAGCTGGTTGTGGAATTTTGGGGATGGATCAAGTAGTACCTCTCAAAATCCTTCTCATGTATATTCCAGCGCCGGTAATTATACCGTATCGCTAACAGTAACGGATAATCTCGGACAGTCCGATACTGAAACCAAGATCAATTACATTACTGTTAATGCCGTTACACAACCAGTAGCTAATTTTTCAGGAAGTCCGACTTCCGGTTTTGCACCATTAACAGTTCAATTCACAGATCAGTCGACTCCCGTAACGGGGACCATTATTGCCTGGGCTTGGAATTTTGGTGATGGCAGCACCAGCTCTTCACAAAATCCCATACATATCTATTCCTCTGCCGGTAGTTATACTGTTAGTCTGATGGTCACTGACAATTTAGGCCTGACCGATATTGAGGTAAAAACTGCCTATATCACCGTGAACATCGCCACTCCTCCTACCTCTAATTTTTCCGGGACACCCACCAATGGGCTTGCCCCCTTGACGGTGAATTTTTCTGATTTGTCTACTGCCGGAACCGGAACTATTAATAGCTGGACCTGGAATTTTGGTGACGGGGCAACCAGCACGGTTCGAAATCCGGTCCACACCTATAACACTGGCGGAAACTATACAGTCAGCTTAACGGTAACTGATAATCTGGGTTTTAGTGATACCGAAACAAAAAACGATTATATCTCAGTATTAATTTCAGGGGTTGTGTCCTCACTGGTCCCATCCAATGATACTCCAGCACCCGGCGGCCAGATTACGGTTGACGTAAACTTTGACCTGCGGGGAATGCCGATCCCCAATAATCTGCTGGGAAGTTTTTCAGGCTCTATTAATTGGAATCCAGCGATTCTGGTCTATGCTGATAACTCGGGATTACAACAGGGCTTTACTGGAATTGTCAATGTGCAAAATACGGCCAGTGGTGAAATAACCTTTAATGGCTTAAATGTTAGCGGAGTAGGTGGTCGGTTTAATGTGTTGACGATTACTTTTAATGTCATTGGCCCTTCTGGCAGTACCACTCAGATCGATTTAGCATATTCGGCCATGAGTTCCGCCTATACTTTTTTTAATTTACTCAATGTGTTAACCGTTTATGATGCAACCATTACTGTTACCGAGCCGGTTAACCAACCACCCGTCATTACTGCTATCCCAACTCAGATGATTGGTGAGGGATCCACTCTGGATGTTCTTCTCTCGGCCAGCGATCCCGATAATAATGACCTGTTCTTTTCGGTAAATAATTTGCCAGTTTTTGGTAATCTGGTAGATAATGGAAATGGAACGGGATACATTACTTTTTTACCAGATTACAATAGTGCTGGTAACTATGCCGGTATTGAAGTAATAGTAAGTGATAATGGATTACCCAGCCTATCGGATACTGTTCAATTTACCCTGCAAGTGGATGAAGCAAATCCCCCGGCTAAACTGTTGATAACCGAAATTATGATTACTCCCACAGCGGCAGAGTTTATTGAGATTTTTAATCCAAACAACTTCCCAGTTTTTCTTGGTGATTATTATATCACAGATGCCACTTTTGCCAGCGGGAATACTTTTTACTATCAAATCGTTCAAGGTGGCGGTGGTGGTGGAAACTTTAGCGATTTCAATGCCCGTTTTCCTGATGGGGCTATTATTCAGGCTGGTGAATACCAGACCATTGCCCTGGCTGGCGATTCACTATTCTATTCCCAGCATGGGGTACTTCCCACCTATGAGCTCTATGAAGATGGAACGACTTTTACTTCTGATGTACCTGAGATGCGTGAGGCAACTCCCGGCAGTATTAATAATCAGGGCGGCCTTAGCAACAACGACGAAGTTGTGATCCTGTACTATTGGAACAGGGTGAATGATCTGGTTAAAGATGTGGATTATCTGATTTATAATTCCAGTTCACCCCTTGCAAACGATGAAGCGGTTGATAAAACCGGCATAGGGATTGATGGACCTGACCTGAATCTGGATTCTCTTTACTACCTTCCTGATACCCCGGTAGCCAATCAACTTTCTGCTCCCAATCATACTGCTGGATATTCTTTACATCGCATAGATCTAAACGAGGGATTGCAGAGTCTGACCGGTGGTAATGGCGTAAATGGTGCTGACGAAACCAGTGAAGATCTCAATCATACCTTCAGTAATAGGAGTATACCTTCACCGAATACCAGCTATCAGCCGCTGCTGGCTCGATTGCAGGTAATTCATAACTCTGCCGATCCGGCGGTGGATTCAGTGGATATTTACCTGAATGGAAATCTGGTTATTCCGGACCTCAAATTCCGACAGGCTACTCCTTATTTAGATATTCCGGCCGGAATCCCGATAAATATTGGGATTGCTCCTGGTAACAGCACTTCGATAATCGACACCCTTCGTAACTTTATACTGATTCTCACTGCAGATGAAAGTTATGTGGCTATTGCCACTGGTGTGCTCAATCCGGCAGGTTTTGCTCCCAATCCTGATGGTTTTAACATCCAGTTTACCCTGGTTTTGAAGTCCGGTGCCAGAGAGGTAGCCCTGGGCAATGAAGTGGAATTTTTTGGTTTGCATGGAGTGACTGATGCTGGATATGTCGATATCCGGGTTCAGAATGGGACTACTTTACTTAATAATGTGCATTATGGTGAATTAAATGATTACCTGGTTGTTCCACCAGCCGTCTATAATCTGGAAGTGACCGATAGCAGTCAGGCAAATATTCTTTTTACTTTTCCCAATGTTGATTTGAGTGGTTTAGGAAGTCAAACCGCTGTTCTCATCGCATCGGGTTTTCTGGCACCTTCCGCCAATCAGAATGGTGCTAATTTTGTATTATTATCCGTCTTAGCGGATGGCTCGGTGACGATCTATGATATGTTGACTGATATAGAACCAATCACTTCAGTAATACCAGTCGAATTTTCGCTGGCGCAGAATTATCCCAATCCCTTCAATCCCTCTACAACTATTGCTTATTCGTTAAAAGAAAGAATTGAAGTGAGGTTAAGAATTTACAACTTGCTGGGACAGGAGGTACGTACCTTAGTCAATCAAATCCAGGAAGCCGGAAAACAACAGGTCGTCTGGAATGGTTTGAATAATGATGGTGTTCCAGTGGCTAGCGGTATATATCTGTACCAGTTGACTGCCGGCGAGTTTGTCCAAATCAGAAAAATGGTACTGATGAAGTAAAAGTGGATGTTGATGTAAATAAATAGTATTGAGAAAGTTACTTCGGAAAATAGATATGAAAAAATATTTTTCTGTCATTTTTGTAATTTTATCACTGATGTTACTGGTTTTTGAATCTCCCGGTCAGACTATAAGCACGGAAGCATATCCGCAGAATAGTCAACCTGAATCCGGCGACTCAGTATTGGTTTCGGTAAAGATAGATATGAATCAGATGCCGCCACCGGATCACCGTTTGGGTAGCTTTACCTGCCAGCTGAAGTGGGACCCGTCAGTGATACAATACAAAAAACATTTTGGTCTGTTGGGCGGTCTAGTGGGTTTTGTAAATAGTGATAGTGTTTCGGAAGGCAAATTGATTTTCAATGGTGTGCAGCCGCTGGGTTTATCTGGAGAATTCGAGGTGATCAAGTTAAGTTTCATGGCCGTTGGCAATTCCGGCTCAAGCAGTAGTCTGAGTCTCTATTACTCTGCCATGGCCTCGGCGGTTACCTTCCGGGATTTATTACCATTTCTTCGTATTAAAGTGAATACCGTCACTGTTAACAATACCTCCTCAATTGAACCTGACCCGGACCTTTTCATGCCTCAGGAGTATCAATTGAATCAGAATTATCCCAATCCATTTAATCCCAGAACGACTATCAGTTATTATCTACCCCATGCGGCTCCATTGAGGCTGAGTCTTTTTGACATCCGGGGAGGTTATCTATTGACACTGGTTGATGATTATCAATTTGCCGGACATCATGATGTAATATTTGATGGAGAAGCTTTTTCCAGCGGGATATACTTTTATCGTCTGGAATCACCAGAATTCACCGATACCAGAAAAATGATACTGCAAAAGTGATGGTAAAGAGTATTCACAGGATTTGAATGACCTCGGGCAGGTTAAAATAAAGGGGGCAGACAGGCCTGCATTTCTGAAGGTCTGTCGCCCCAGCCCATATCTTAAGGAGGAGGTCCCAAAGATACAGGTTATATCGATAATTTGATTAATCCAACCTTAATTTATTCTCAAAATTAAATAAAACAAATCAGATTTAAATTCTAAGTAAAGATTTGGTGGTGTTAGCTTTCGATTAGGGTTCTTCGGCTGATCTATCATTGAATTATGGTCTCGATATCCAGTGATTAAAATACGATGCCCAGTCCGATCCGATTGATATAACCTAAATCACCCATGGCAGAGAGGCTGTAATCGGCCTGAATCATCCAGCGTTGTACCGGAAATTGGAATCCCATTCCGCCACTAAATGATTCCAGGTCGTGATTGAGTCGATAACCGCCCCGCAGGAAGAAGTTTTCATTCCAGGAATATTCTAATCCCAGGCTCAGGGTTTCCGGAGCATCATTGACATTATTTCCATCTACCAGCATGGTAAGGCGCTGGGATTCATTTAAGAAAAATCCCTCTCGTGAACCGATGAGATCGATGGCCAGTCCCAGCCGAAAATTGATGGGAAGTGACCAGCTTTGTGTTTCCAGTTTGGCTGGAGTATTTTGATAAGTGACAATCAGATCTCTTCCGTCCAGGCGCAATTTTCCTCCGAAATTGCTCATTGCTATTCCCAGACGCAAACCCCTAAAGCCGGTATGGAGCATTCCGCCTAAATCTACTGCCATGGTGCTGGCACTTTCGTTAAACAACTTCTGCTGGATGTATTTAACACTCACTCCAAAAGAAAACCTTTCCGTCATCCGACGGGCAAAACTTACGCCGACAGCAATATCCTGCACATCAAAGAAGATACCGGTGCCTTCGGGTTGTTCAATCGTCGTTTGTTCCATCTCAGGGGTGCTCAGGGCTGTGAAACTGGCGCCGAAAGTTGAAGAAGTTGAGATTGGTATCACTACGCCGGCAAATTCATGATTGGTGTTAGCAAACCATTCGGTATGCGAGGCCATCATGCTTCGATGATTTATCCAGGCAATACCGGCCGGGTTCCAGTATAAAGCGGTGGCATCGTTGGCCAGACCGCTAAAACTACCAGCCAGGGCAGTCGCCCGAGGACCAATTCCGATTTTAAGAAATTGGGCGGCAGATGTCCCTGCTTTTGACACCGCCCACAGAGGAGCTGCTCCCACTATTAAAATTAGCAAAATTATCTGAAATCTTGTTATACCAGACATAATTCTATCCACTTAAAATTTTTCATACCGTTTTATAATCTTTAATCACTTTTGAATGATTACCGAATGATGACAAACCTACCAGTGTGTTTTTCGCCGTCCGGAGTTTTTACCACATACACATAAAGTCCGTAAGCGACATTAACACCGGAATCATTCTGCAAATTCCAGAATTCGCTGTTGTTTAAACTATTGTGCAGGAGAGTGGTGATATGGTCACCCGCAATAGTATAGATCGATATCTCGCACTCCCCGGGTAAATTGGTAAACTGTAACCGGCCTTCGTATTGACTTCTTTCCCAGCCCGCCCTGACGATAAAAGGATTGGGAACTACCCGAATCTGACTGAGATCTGGCTTATCACTTTTGAGCAGAGGAGGATTCGTTTGAAATTCATAAAATATTTCAGAACGAAACAGTTTTTTGGTGCGAATGGTAAACTCATCTCCCTCGCTGGGCTTTACAGCAGTCCGGAATTTTGGAAAGCCCCCCTGGCTGAAATATTGAGAAGGGAAATTTTGAGTGAATAACTTGAGCCCCACATATTTTTCTAAACCAGATTGCGGGTCGCGAACTTTTCGTTCCAGGAGTAAAACATCCGGCCAGATATAACCCCAGGGATAGTTGGGATTATATCCTGCTCCACCTGGCTCTAGATCCCAGCCCAACGGACTGTAGTGCGAATCCCGCCAGGAAGGACTGCTATGTATCTCATAATCTCCCAACCAGGATTCACTGCCAATGTCCAACGGATGATTGGGATCAGTGATCACTTCAATTTTCAGAGGGATATGAACAGAAGTATCTTGATCCTGCCCGGTATAGATATCATACCATTTCACATTGGAGCCACCATTAGCCGAATAATCCACGGTAATCCGGTAATCATCCCCGGTATATATGGCAGGGGTTTCCCGCCAGGGATGAGTGGCAAAAGTATCATAATTCGTGACACGCCAATCGAAAGTACAGGTGTCACCGTTTACACGCGTCCACTTTAAAAAAGTAACGGCCGGTTCGGTTTCCTCTGCCAGAAGGCGAAAACCATGGACGATAGGAATATTATCTTTTGACTGATCTAGTAAAGGATGGTGCTTTAGTAAAGTGTCCTGTAAGGTCAAATCGATCAGGTTAAAGGTAGTTTCATAGGTAGTATCGGGCTGACCGTCAGCGGTTGCGCGGATTACTCGATCCACGTCGTTGAAAGTTATTCGATACTGATGGCCGGTTAGCTGATGAGGATCCATGACCTGTACCGATAATTTCGAATGGCACACACCCCCCAGCGGAGGTAAGGAGTCTGCATCCGGAATTGGCGTGAACTGGAGGTTTGATGCAGAGCCCGAAGGTGTTACTGACACAACATTCGGTTCATCGGGAGTAACACCTCTGGAGCTTTCCAGAGCCGGCAGAGAAGTGACGATATCTCCGCGATCATAAGCGGTGATGGAGTACCAGTATTCCACTCCGTTATTCACAGTGGAATCAATGTAGGTATGTTTGATGCCGGTGTTGCTTCCTAAATAAAAATTAGAATATGGATCTTTTCCGCTCACGGTATTGTCCAGGTCAAACTGAGCGATGGGAACATAACCGATCAGATTTCCGCGCTCGTCGGTAATTGGATTTCCCCAGGTTAATCCAAAATCCTGGCTGCGATAGATTCGATAACCTTCAAAGTCTAATCGGCCGGAGAGCAAATCACGTGCGGTTTCAGAAGCATTTCCGTCCCAGGTTAAAGTCACCTGGCGATCTGAGGGGAAAGCATGAACCTCGGGAGAAGGTGGAGCGTTGGGTCCAAGATAATTTTGTCTGGCCATATTTTTTACCATATCGGCGTTAGCTATCATTTCCTCCCGGGTTGCCCCCAGCACCACCGCGAAAGCAGAGTGAACGGAATCTGCCGCAGGAATGGTAAGAGGGCCGGTGGACACAATAAATACGAAGTCAGTTCCCAATTTTTGTCCGCTGGGATCCAGGTCATCGGCCAGTGCATCATCATCAATCCGATGATTGGATCCATGGAAAAAAATACTGGGTGTAATATGACGTCCTGAGGTATCGCTGGTCATTATTTCCCACAACTGCTCATTCGTGCTGGGTTCGTAGATATTGTCGAAATAATGAAAATCGGTAATTCCTTTGTTCTGCGGGGTAAAAAGTGATAGGAATCCAATATATCCTGTGATGTCCCATATACCTTTGGTAGGATCGGCATCCCACAGATAGACGAGATCCCGGTTATTTGGTTTGCTGGGATCTAACGAGAGGAAGCGAATATGATCGTGGGTATCGAAATCTACTTTGAAATCAGCCATGTAACCGACCCATACCGAATCGAGCGCATTGGCTGAGGTGTTGATGATCAGGAAATCGAAGATAATAAAATTTCGGGCATAACTGCGACTGAAGGAAAACGCTCGCTGCTTAACCACCAGGCCGTAACTTCCCTTGCTATTATTTTGATCAGTGAAAACAGCGTAAATGTCCCGCTCCGAAACGAATTCACCTGCTTTTTGACCCCCGGTCTGGGGATCATAGCGAAAAGGTCCGGGCCAGAAGGGTTTATTATTCAAGCCGATTGGCCAGGTCTTTTGATTGTCTGAACTGGCCAGCACGGGTGTTCCGTCGGAGGCGGTAACGTTACCGCTGAACAATTTCCCATAAGAGTCATCCTGAGCTTCCCAGTCGTAGTTTTCTGCCACGGTGGCCGGGTCATGAATGGAAGTAATCACGTCTCCTTTAATTCCAACCAGCAATTCCAATCCGAAGCAGTATTGATGAGTATCATCTGCCCAGCTCGGCCAGTGAAAAGCAGGAGCGAAAAGGTGAAAGTTAGAAATTACCCCAAAATTTCCGGTGACATTCGCCAGTTCACCGCGATCCAGAATAGCAACTCCACGATCTCCTTTTCCCAATTCTTTGCGAAAAGTTGCCTTCGGACGATTTTTATATTTCTGGTAGCTTTTCATTCCTTCTTCTCGATCATTGAAAAGAGATTGGGAAAAAAGTGGATTGGTGGATGACCAGACACTAAGCATCAGAAAGAATAGCAAATATTTAAAATAACGCATATCATGTGATCCTTATTTTTAAAAGAGGATTAATGCTCCCATTCGAATCAGGCGCGGTGGGCCTACATCGCTGGGATCATGCACGTAATCGGTGCCGGTGGCTAACAAATCTAATTTTCCGGTATCCCAGACTCGACCGGTAAAGGGTTGCACTCGCAAAGCGTTTAACTTATTGAATAGATTGCTGACTTCAAAAAATATTCCCAGTTGAGTGCCTTTGATCGGCCAGCGTTTCTCAGCGCGCAAATCCACCGTTCCTGTCCAGGGCATGCGGGCCGAATTGGGGGCAATGAAAAGGGTAGGGTCGTCGGTGATGGGAGTATAGGGGAAACCGGAAGCATATTGAATAATGAAATTCAAACTTAAATTTGAAAAGAATGCCTTTTCCCATGGCGAAGCCTGCGCGCGACGAGGATAATTAAAAGTCAACGATGCGCTGATAATGTGGCGACGGTCGAAATCCAGCGGATATTCCTGCTTCACTTCTTCCAGTCCAAAATAGGCATTGTAGGCCGCATCGGTGGGGAAGGAGGCATTCCCGCTGGCTACCGAGTAGGAATAATTCAGAATTCCGTTGAAATACTGCCGGGCATTCACCCGCCAGGATAAATCAATCCCTTTCACACTACCATAATCGATATTGGTAAAAATAGAATAGCGATAAATCAGCTGTTTGCGGTAAAAATGGGTGCCAAGCAAATTTTCCAGATCTTTGTAAAAAGCAGTAATTTCCAGTACGCTGAAGTGACTGGCCTGTAATTTAATTCCTGCTTCATAACTTACTGTCTTCTGCGGTTTCACACCGGGATTTCCAATAATCACGAAAGCTTCTTTGCTCAGGTTTTCCGGATTTTGATAGATCAGATTGCTGTAGATATCGGCAAAGTTGGGAAACTGGAAAAAATGACCATAAGCAAAATGGAAAATCGTTTTTTGAGATACCGGAAAAGCCATTCCCAAACGGGGGCTAAATTGAAAGCGGGCGGGGGTATCTTGCAA
>CAYMXZ010000016.1:0-28809 GCA_964394475.1 uncultured Caldithrix sp.
CCAGCGGATCCACAAGATTTTTAATTTCTTCCTTTTGCAATCCCCAATCTCTTTTTTGTAACTCCAGTACTTCTCCCAATTTTTCCCGGGCTTGCTGTAAAAACTGAGTCGTATTCATGTGTAGTAAGTCAGCTGAAAGCGCTTTAAAGGTTTCTTTCAGTTTATCCTGAGTTAACTCCAGCCACTGCATCTTTTCCTGATCGGATTCAATATCTTTTTTTAACTGGGCATTTTCTACTTTCAGACTTTCGATGCGACTGCTCAATCGCGCCTGCTGAATAATCCAGGCGATGAGAAAACCCACCATGACAGCGACGGTGATAAAAAGTAAAGTGATCATCATCTTTTTCTCTTTTCTTTTATAACTCACAATTTATTATTTATCGAAAATCTCCTCAAGCAGGAAGCTTTCTAAATGCCCCCAATATCCAGCGTATGCATTTGTGCCCAAAATCTACCGGCTGGCAATACATCATCGGACAGGCGCCGGCGATGACGGTAATATGGTTTTGTTCGCAAAATCTGGTGGCCGTGTGGGAAACACTGCCTGTTCCAAAGGCGCGATGCATCCAGACCTGCTGTATCCCCAATTCAGCGCATTCTTTCACCAGTAGCTCGGTCGCTGATGGCGGAGTACAAATCACTACCCCATCGACCTTTACCGGAATGGCGCTTAAATCAGGATAACAGCGTTCCCCTTCTACCATATCCGTTTTAGGATTTACAGGATAAACCTGATATCCTGTTGCCTTGAGTTTTTTAAAAATGAGATTGGCAGCCTCTCCTCTGGCATTCCGAGATACCCCTGCGACCGCGATCTTTTTCTGGGACAGGAAATCATTTACCTTTTCAATCAATGTGCTCATTTTTTTCTCTTCTCAATTTCAAAACAACCATGGTGTTTAGAAAATTGACTGGAAATTTAGGATGAAATCCAGAGTTATGCTACTTTTTTAATCGACGAAGTTCGGCGAAGAATCTGCATAGATAAACTTTACTCTGTCGCCTGAAGTTGACTTACTTATTTTTCCTAAAATTTGATTAACATTAAAAGATTTTAGAGATAATTTTACGAGTAATTTAAGGTCAATCAAAAATTACTCGCGAGTATTTTAAGGTCGAGTTAAAATTATGGCTTATTTGAATCGCTATTTAGAAGAATATATAAAAGAAGACTTGACCAAAAAAATGGTTTTCCTCTCTGGACCGCGACAGAGTGGAAAAACTACTCTGGCTAAAAAAATGCTGAAGGATGAAAATCTCGATGAGTCCCGCTATTTAAACTGGGATGCAGCAATTGATCGGGAAAACATTATCCGTGAACAGTTTCCAGCTGGACCGGGCTTATTGGTTCTTGATGAAGTCCATAAATATTCACGCTGGCGACAGGTAGTAAAAGGTTTGTATGATAAACGAAAAGATAAGGTGCGTATTCTTGTTTCTGGAAGTGGTCGACTGGATTATTATCGGCATGGCGGTGATTCCTTCCAGGGACGATATCACTTTTACCGTTTATATCCTTTTAGCTATAAAGAAATTTCCAGTATCGGCCAGTATACATTAATGGATTTGTTTATTTATGGAGGCTTTCCTGAACCTTTTCTGCTCGCTTCAGAACGAGAAAGCCGTCGCTGGAGTAAAGAATATCGGTCTCGGGTAATCCAGGAAGACTTAAATTCATTGGAAAATGTCAAAGATTTAGCTCTTCTGGAAAATTTAGTTATTCGATTACCTGATTTAGTGGGTTCTCCACTATCCATTAATAGGTTGAGTGAAGATTTGCAGGTTTCCCATCAAACTATTGCCCGCTGGTTATTCATACTCGAAAATCTATTTATGATATTTCGAATTTTCCCGTTTGGCGCTCTCAGAATACGCGCCGTAAAAAAAGAGGCCAAACATTATCACTTCGATTGGACAATCATTGAGGACGAATCTGCTCGTTTTGAAAATATGATTGCCTTTCATTTATTAATTTTCACCAGGATTACGAAGGACGGAATATTGAATTGCGATATTTTAGAGACGTCGATAAACGGGAAGTTGATTTTGTGGTGTTAGAAAATAATAAACCCCGGCAGTTTGTAGAATGTAAACTCCGACAGCGGGATATCCATCCGGCACTCCGCTACTTAAAACGGAGATTTCCGGCTGTCTATACTGTTCAGATCGCGCTTTCTGGCGAAGAGGACTATATGAACAAAGACGGAATTCACATCTGTCCGGCGCAAAAATATCTGGCGCATTTGATATAAATGTGTTCTTTATTTCTCCCCGTAAATTGTAAAAAAGTACCCACAAATACATCCTACGATTTTCATCGAAACCCGGACAATGTTATCCAATCGCACGATTCACTTAGGCAGAGAAGATAATTTTTAAGGGCATTAATCTGTGGCGCCTGAAAGAGAACTTTCAAATCAATACTCCGTCCTGCCATCCCAATTTGATCAATTCAATCTTATTGGGATCGGCCGTCCCCAGATGATGGCGGGTGTCTGCTAAAAAAATGTGTTTCACCGGTGGATTGATCGGGCGATCTTCTTTGAAATACTCCAACCGTTTGGCCTGAATAATCCTTACCCCCGTCGCATCCACAGCCACTGGATCAACTCCCACCAGCACACCCTGGTATCTCCAGGTATATTCTGCATTATAATCATGTGGTCCCACACTGTGAAATAGCGGAGTAAACATCACCAGAATGTTCAAACGGGTGCGCCCTTTTACATGCGGTAGTTTCCAGATGGTTGCCAGATCAGCGCAGGTATCACCATGATATTCATAAGGTCTTTCCACAAACATGATATAATTTTTCAGCAAGGTGCCCACTCCCGACCAGTGATGGGTGCGCATCGGTCTTACATTGATCAGCGCCGTGGCTTTCTTGAATATCGGATCGGACAGCACACCGCGATCTCTGATGCTGATATTTTCTTCCGCAACTCCACAGGCCAGAACCCTTTTCTTAAGAACCTGTTCCAGTTCCGGTGGGGTTGGCAAATAACTCCAGACATTAGATTTAATTCCGACCACATCACTGGATTTTATGAGCTTTCTCCAGGCGGATAAGGGATCTTTTTCCCCCAACAGAACCATCACAGATTCATCTACCACCTGCTTAAGAATTTTAAGATTGAGATCCCCCTTTTCATTAAGAAGGTCCTGATGGCGATTTAATACCACTCGAGTTTTCGGCTCAGATTGAGAAAATAATTTGCGGGGAAAATTGAAATAGAGTCCGCTGGCAACAGCCAGAGCGGCACTATCCTTTAAAAAATCTCTGCGCGATATAATTTTTTTCTTCATCAAATTTCCTCTCGTTTCTGTGAAATCAGACATTGACTTTGCTTCCTTGTCCCTTCTATAAATTATTGTAAAATTTTGCTCTTTATTCCTTCGGTGAACATCCGATTTCCTCCTTTAACTATTTCTGGTTCAGGTTTTTAGGGACTTCCGCTATCAGGGCCGCCAGCTGCTCTTCTCCATTACCTTGAAATACGGCAACAAACTGTCTGTCGTAAAGTCTTGCTCCGGTCCAGCTGCCGTCTTCCAGTTTCGTAATTTTCATTTTAGTCGGAAATCCGATCGGTGTTTGGCCTTCCGGATGACTGATCCGTTGATCCTGAACTGTTCCTTGTGAAGCATTTTGGGTAGCAAAATAATTTTCGTAGGCCTGATAGGCGGCCTGTGCTTGATTTGGATCAGGATATATCACAATCAGCAAAATGCCCTGTCCTGGATACCTGGCCAGAACCGCCGGGCTCTCTACATTGATCTGAAAAATGTTTTCATCGGCAATAAAAAAATGGGAATTCAACCAGGCGTGATGAGTAAAATAGCGAATGGATTCTTCTTTCAGATTTTTCCGCGGCAAATACCCCAATATCCCGGGCAGTTTACCTGTTCTGTCAATTTTCTTCTCTATCTTTCTGGCCAGATTGGCAATGGCCTTCTTCGATTCTGGCGTTTCCGGACTGGCTAAAATGGAAACATAATACCGATCCTTCCAGAAAGTCAGTAAACCTGGATAAGATTGCGAACCCTGCCCATAGGTACAATCCACTATTTCTCGGGAATGACAGAAGAGTCCAAAGGCATTGGCCGATTCTTTCATATCGAATACATCCGCAACGATCATTGGTTGACCATCCCGATGGTATCTACGACTCAAAACTTCTTGAAAACCGTAAGAAAGATAAAGCTCTGCTCCTCCATCAATATACTCATACAAATTCGTTCGATCATAAAACTGATCTTCCGTTTGTTCCCAACCGTCAACCGCTGGTGGTAATAGCCTGCTTAATTTGGTATTGATCTCCTTACTCATCGATACTCCCTGGTAAATAGAAGTGAAACCCAACATAATCAGAACAAGCAACGATTGTTTTTTCATAAAGAATGCTCATCCTCTTTTTTATCAAAAATGAAGTCATTTTTGAATGAATACGATTTCCTTCCGATTCTTTTCCTGTACCTGCTGGAGAAAAGTATAGAAAGCGGGATACTGGTCTGCTGATATATCTCTGTGGGTCAGGCTGTGTCTGATTTCCATCTTTAGCTGTCGTTCATGGAACTGCCAGGACCAACTGGCTGAACCAAAGGCAGAATTCACCGAATCCTGATGAGCAGAAGTTTCTGATAGATAGCGAGGCGGTAAATCAATTTGCAGATTGACCTGATAATTAAAGGCGTATTTAAATTGGATGGGATGGACTCTTTCTCTGGAAGAAAAATAGTCAGGAAGTTCAAATAAAGCGATGGTTGACGGATCCAGAATCATTTGATCAGAAATCTGTCGCGCAAATGAAGAGCTGCTAAAAGTGAAGGAAATTTCCAGTGGATCTTCTACCGGATGTAAACCGGATATGGAAAAAGAATCGAGGTTGACTCCCATAAAGCGTTCGGCCAGATACCGATCAAGCCAATTCCTGATTTCTTCGCTAGATGAAGCGAAAAGTTCTTCCCGCTTTTCCGAAGCCGGTGATCCGGTGAAAATCATTTTCCCCTGTATGCAGGCCATATTTTTTTCATCCAGGGCTACTTGCCACTCTGTGATTAGCTGGTTGTGGTGTGCCGAATCCAGTGGAGTCGTATGTATGGAGCCACTGCCATTTTTTTCAATTACCAGCACCGGTACTCCCTGATCATACCAGGGAAGCTGGCCAAAGGGACAGCCTTTTTCGGTGGCATCCATCCAGATTCCTGTCGGATCAATGGTCGGACAATAGGCGATGGCATGATTGAATTGGAAGGGGGAGGCCAGACTGGTATCAGGTAATCCATTCTGGCGGGTACTGATGAGCACCGGATAGACTACTATCCCGACTTCCCGGGCCATGCTGCATATCAGAGTGGTCATATCTTTGCAGTCGCCATATTTATTCTGAAAAATTTCTGCTACCGGATGAGGTTGGAATCCGCCCATTCCGATATTGACGGCGATGTATCGGACATGATCGCGCACCCATTCATAAATTCTTTGCAATTTTTCTCGATCAGTAGGCCAGTCAGCAGTGAGTTCTGCAGAAAATTTTTTAATGGGTTCATTGGCTTTAAGCTGTGGGGAGGACAGCTCATCGTACCATTTAGCCACATCATCCCAGTTTTTTATTCCAACCGGAGCCAGGGAGAGTCTGGAAAGCAGGTCCCGTCGCGGCGGCATCCCGAACTCAGATTTCAGGGCTGGTACATTTCTTTTTTCCCAGCGATGGGTGGATTTAAAACCAATCGGTGCCTGGATGATCTCCGGTTGTAAATCCGTATGATAGCTGCGGAATTTTAATTCCCATTCCGAGGGGTGCACCACGGTAAAACGGGAAAGTAAAGTAGGAATCTCATCTTGAAACAGCCAGGAGTGCCAGAGAGTTCGACCTTTGATGCTTTGCTGATAGCGATATTCTAAGATCGATTCCGGTTCCACGGCGGGGAAAGTAAAAATTTTTGCCCGCTGATCGGAGTAATAAATGAAGTTCGGATAAAGATTAACATCGAATATGTTTTCTGGTTTAATAACAGTAATCTTTCCATCGGGTGAAATGGTGCGGGCTTCGATTTTTTCGATAGTGATCGATGGATAATATGGGATCATCACATTGGCAAATTTTTCTCCTCGCCGATTTAATATTTTCAGGATTTTATGTCGTTCAAATTCACTAAAAGCGGTGGCCTCGCTACCAAATATTTCCATTTTGCCTTCGTCCAGCAGGATTACCGCAGATTCATCAGGAAAATCGTGAGGGGATGGCAAGTGGCTTCTATCCAGATCAATCCATTCGATCTGGGTCGCCCATTTGTTTTTTCCGGCACAACTTAATAGAATAAAGAATATTATCTGAAAAGATAAAAAATATTTTATGAGCCGTTTCATCTTATTCCTGCGATACTCATTAATTTAAATTACACGTCTGGTTGAGAAAATACAATGATATTTCTAAGCACACCGTAAAAATAAAAATGGAAAGTAGAAAGCGGAAATCAGTGATAAAGCAATTATGCAGTGCTGGTTTTTCTCGGCGCCCTCAGCGGACTTGCCGGGAACATAAATCTCGCGCAGAGACGCAGAGAATGCGGAGGGAACAATTTATAGTTTATAGTTTATAGTTTATAGTTTATAATTGAAAATAGGGTGTATCTTGAACCAGTGTAAGATGTCTGTTGGTTTAGCTTTATATACTATTTTGTATTTTTTATTTTTTATTCTTTATTCTTTATTCTTTCTTTGCGCTCTTAGCGTCTCGGCGGGAAAATTTTCTTCCTTTTCCACCGGGCTAAAGCCCGGTGACTACAGGTTTCTCTTCTGAGACGGGTATAAAAATACCTAACCCCTGTCCCCTTCCCCTGAGAGAAAAATAAATCTCGCGCAGAGACGCAGAGAATGCAGAGTTTACAATTTATAGTTTATAGTTTAAAATTGGAAATAGGTGTATCTTGAACCATGGTAAGAATTAAGTTGGTTTAGCCTTACATACTATTTTGTATTTTTTATTTTGTATTTTGTATTCTTTCTCCGCGCCCTTAGCGTCTCAATGCGAAAAAAAACAATCATCATCAAAATAATTTTAATAAATCCTCAATGTTCAGCTTCACAAAATCATCGATCACCAGATCGGTAACTGACTGCAGTTCTTCCCTGGTATGAGTGGTGGTAATCCCAATTACTTTACAGCCAGCCTGTCGTCCGGCAGTAATACCGGATAGCGAGTCTTCAATGACGATACATCTTTCCGGTGGAAAATGAATGGCCGCAATGGTTTTCAGATAAATTTCCGGATGAGGTTTGCTGTTCGCTACCATATCTCCATCGACGACGACCTGGAAGAATTTCCGGGTTCCGGTTTTTTCCAGGGTAAATCGAACATTAGCCGGAGGGGCTGAAGTGGCTACCGCCCGCGGAATCTGCCGGGCTTCCAGCATCTCCAGGAATGAGATCAACCCTTCCACCGGTTTAATATGCGGAGCAATGATCTCCCTGAAGAGAGATTCCTTCTCCTCTTCAAATTCTCTAATTTGTTGAGCAGTCACTTTACCATTAAATAAACTCATCAACCAATCTTTATTGGTCCGCCCAAATACTTTATTTTTTAACTCCTCATCACTCAAATGATAGCCATGCTTTTCACAGAATTGCTTCAGAGCAATCTTATGGTAAGGATTGCTATCCACAATTACCCCATCCATGTCAAAGATCACAGCGAAGGGAGCGGAATAGACCGAATGGCCGGCAGGTGAAGAGCTGTCAGTCATAGAAAATCCTTACGAGTAGTATTACGGATAACGGTATAAAGATAAAAGGCCAAAGGATAAAGGTAAGTGGTTAGTGGAGACATCTGATATTTTATATTTTAAATTTTAGATTTTAGATTTTGTACTTCATCTTTCAATTTTAATCTTTCATCTTTCCTCTTTCACTTTCCCTTCCATTTTTCGTGCAGTTTTTCGTATGAGTTCCCAGGCCTGTTCCACATGTCGCCGCTGGGTGTTGGTCTGGGCAATGGACATCCGTAAGGTATATATATCATTCAATTTCGTATGGGTTAGATAAATTTTCCCACTTCGATTCAAATGATCGAGCAGAACTTCATTGAATTTATCCCCTGCTTTATGGCGGAAGCAGACCAGATTCAATGGCACTGGCGCCATCAATTCAAAATCAGGATCATTCCGCACCCATTCCGCAAATTCCTGCGCTAATTGCACATGCTGCCGGACATGATATTGCAGACCTTCGATCCCATAATAACGGATCACGAACCATAACTTTAGCGCCCGAAACCGCCTCCCCAGTGGAACCTGCCAGTCACGGTAATCGATCACCGCCCCGGACTCTGTGGCTTTGTTCTTCAAATATTCTGGCAAGATACTTAAGGTTTGAATCAAAATTTTTCGATCCGCTACATAGAAGCAATCACAATCAAAATTGGTGAACATCCATTTATGCGGATTAAAACAATAGCTGTCCGCGTACTCCAAACCTTTATGAATATAACGGAATTCCGGACAGAGCGCTGCCGTACCCGACATGGCGGCATCCACATGCAGCCAGATGTTTTCCCGGCGACAGATAGGGCCGATTCTATCCAGCGGATCCATGGCATTGGAAGAGGTAGTTCCTACTGTGGCGCATGCGAAAAAAGGAATTTTGCCATGTTTGCGATCTTCCTGAATGAACCGGGCCAGTGCTTCGGATTGCATAGCAAAATTTTTATCCACCGGCACTAGGCGCAGATTTGCTTTTCCTATCCCGGCGATTTTTACTGCTTTTTCTACTGAGGAGTGAGTTTGATTGGTGGCATAGGCGATCAATTTTCCATCGCAACCTTTCTCGTTGCTGACAAATTGAGTGATTTTTTCACGGGCCGCTAAAATCGCACACAGTGAAGCACTGGAAGCGGTATCCTGGATTACTCCTCCACCGTTTCCAGAAGATTTGAATTTGTCCGGCAACCTTAGCATTTCCACCAGCCAGTCCAGCACATGTGTCTCTAATTCAGTGCAGGCCGGACTGGTAGCCCAGATCATCCCCTGCACTCCCAGACCAGCTGATAATAATTCGCCCAGAATGGCCGGTCCGGATGCATTCGCTGGAAAGTAGGCAAAAAAATTAGGGGACTGCCAATGAGTGATCCCGGGAAGAATGATTGTATCCATATCCTGCAGGATGGCAGAAAAAGATTCCCCCTTCTCCGGCGGATGGGGAGGTAAATTCGCCCGAATCTCGCCTGGCGCTACTTTTGACATCACCGGGAAAGATTCAATATGGCGGTAATAATTCGCAATCCATTCCAGAACGGCTTTTCCATTTTTCTCTAATTCAGCTGGAGTCATATGGTAACTTTTTTCATTCTTCATTTTACCCTCTTCAATCAAAAAAATAATCAGAAAAAAATAAACTCATCATATACCGGTTATTTAATGATGTTATGTTTTTGCAAAAGTTCTTTTACCTGGGGGATGGGGATGCTTTCCACTTGATGTCCGCCATATCCCTGCATGCTGGTGGCGGTAAACAGCGAATTCAGGATGGCTTCTTCGGTGGCTTCAATCACCGCCTGAAAAAGTGGAGACACCTCCTCATTTCGCAGGATCTGTTGAGATAAAAGTTTTTGTGTGGTCTGAGCAGAAATTCTGACTTCTTTAGCGGTGGAAAAAGCGATCACGTATTCTCCGCTGCCATTGGAGGAAATACCGCCGGTGCGGCCTAAACCAAGGATGGATCTTTTTGCTAACCTTTTCAGATTACGACTATCAAGTGGAGCGTCAGTGGCAACGACAATCATGCAGGATCCATCAGGATTTTCTTGATATACTTTTTTACCTTTTAATTCTTCACCTATTGGTATACCGGCGATCTGCAACGCGCCACCGAAATTGGTCTGAACCAGGACTCCGATGGTATAACCACCCTTGTTCTTCGGCAGTCGGCGTGAAGCTGTGCCAATCCCTCCTTTGAAGCCAAAACAAACTGTTCCAGTGCCGGCTCCCACTGCTCCTTCAATTACCGGACCGGCAGTCGCCCTCTCAATCGCCTGCTGAATGTGTTCTTTCCGAATATGCCGACCGCGAATATCATTTAACCAGCCATCATTGGTTTCTCCCACTACCGGATTAACTGACTGAATTTGTTCATTCCCTTTCATTTTTAGAGTATAATCAATTAATGCTTCGGCAGCAACCGGTACACTTAAGGTATTGGTAAGAATAATTGGTGTTTCCAGTTCACCTAATTCTTCCACCTGAGTATATCCAATTAATTTGCCAAAACCATTGGCGACATAGATGGCCGCTGGAAGTTTTTCCTGGAAAATATTTCCTTCATGGGGAAGTATGGCGGTTACTCCGGTACGGATACTATCACCGGCAATAAGTGTAAAGTGACCTACTTTTATTCCCGATACATCTGTGATAGCATTGTATTGACCAGTCTCCATGATCCCGATGGTTATCTCCAAATCCCGACACCGCGTAGTCTGTGCATCGGCCTTTCTCAAAATTCCGAAAAAAAGAAAAAGTATCATCATTGCCATTACTTCTATTTTATTCATGGGAAGCAGAGATGTCTGATATGAATAGAATTATACATTATACCCATATCGCGCCGCCAGGGTACGAATCTGATCATGCAGGTTAGGATCCAGTCTCTCAATATATTTCCAGTCAATTACCCAGGGCGGATCGGTGAGATATAATCCCCGCTGATTCGTTTCTCTGGAGATCCCAGCGATTGATTCTGGGTGGTAGTCAATTCCTAAATCGGCGCTCAAACGGGGTAAAATTATTTCTAATTTCTCAACCTGAATGGTTTCAGTTGCTTTCTTTTCAGCGAATAAATTCCAGTGATACCAGTACCGGGATGATTGGAGAATTAATTTTTCTTTAAAAGAAAGATCAGAATTTTCAATACCGGTCTTTAAATCCGGCAGATGTCTTTCCAGAAAGGCACAACTTTTCTGTCCCTTTTGTAAAATAAATTGCGCAAAACTGGCAATCACTTTCAGCGGGTCTCGTACCTGATGCAAAATATATTCAAATTGACATCCATCGGCATTTGGTCCGAACGGGGGCTGAGGATCATCCACCGTCAAAAACCAGGAAGCAAATCCATCCCTTCCACATGACTGGTCCCCCACCCTATCCCGCTCGTGATGAATATCGAGTCCAAGAGCACGGAATACTTCGGCACTATAAAGCGTCCCACTTCGTCCACACCCTATGATAAGAATTTTTTTATGCTTCTCGTCATTATCCCGTTGCTTCATCACACCACTTTTAAAAATTATTCCTCATCTCAGTTTTACTGGCACTAATAATACAAAATTTCTGGGGAAAATTCAGCAAATTATTCAAAGAGAAAGGGAGGACGATATATTGGGAAATGGTGAAACGGTATAACGGTGTAACGGTATAACGGTATAACGGTATAACGGTATAACGATAGTCTCTCAGTTCACTTTATTCACCCTTTACCCTTTACCTTTCACCTTTTACCCCTTCTAAAACCACTCTCCTTTCCCTACCAGAATCACTTCTCCTCCTACCCAGACCTGGATGGTGCCATTCTCTATTTTCCCTCGCAGATAGAGGACTGAAGGTCTGCTAATTTCATATCCCTGTTCGACCTGGATATCAATTTCAGTGGTACCAAAGTAGTGGTGTTTTATCAAATAACCTGCCAGGCAACCGTTGGCACTGCCGGTAGCGGGATCTTCTGGAATTCCATAATAATCAACGAAAACTCTCGCATGGAGCTGGTGAGCAGGTTCAACCGTCTGCGGTGCGAAAACCAGAATGGCCTTGGATTCGATACTTTTAATCAATTCAAAATACTTCAGTTGATCGATCCGGCATTTCTCTACAGCCTTCAAACTTTTCAGGGGGACAATGATAAAGGGCAAACCCGTAGATACCTCCTCAATGGGGAATCGGCTATCGATATCATCTTCTGCAAGATGTAAAATTTCCGCCAGAGCAGACGCCGGAAGAGTATTCAGGAAGCGCGGCTCAATCTGCTTCATCCACAGACGGTCTCGTTTTTTGCCAATCGGTTCAAAGGTTACCGGAATTTGTCCAATTTTTACATTCAGGTTTACCTGCCGGGAACGCGATCGCTGCAATTTTTCTCGAATAATAAAGGCCGTGCCGAGTGTGGGATGCCCGGCAAAAGGTACTTCTTCTCCGGGGGTAAAAATTCGCACCGGGTAACCACCCTTCCACTGTCTGGCTGATAAAATAAAAGTGGTCTCAGAGTAATTCATTTCCCGGGCAATCGTTTGCATCTCCTGACTGGAATATTTGCAACCGGGCATGAATACCGCTAATTGATTCCCGGCATATTTACGCTCGGCAAAGACATCAACCAAATAAAATATCGATTTTCTCATCCGGTCACCTCACCATAAAACTCATCGCTCTCTGCTATATACTTCAGCATTGATATTTTCCTGACGCAACCGGTCCCGTACTTCCAGCAATTTTTCTTTCGCTACCGGAAAAATCTTATCAGAGGGATGCCCTCGGTCCAGAGAATAGATCTGCACCTGCAGTGGAGAGATTTTTTTTAACTGCTCTATCCAATTGGAAATATTTTCAGGATAAAAATTGCCATGGGGACCCTCAGTGAATAAGGTTTGAATCGTAACTTTTTTTAACTGCGCCAGACCAGACAGCATTTCTTTGTAATTAAATCCTTTACAGGGACGATTGTAGAGCTGAAGGCATTTTTCATCCCCGCAATCTAATTTCATAATTGGCACATCCAGTTTGGCAATAGCCGTTCGAATGGGTGTATCATGAATAGTAGTCGAATTGGAAAGAATAGCCGTTAGAGAAGCTCTGGCATAAAGGTCACGCAGCTGAATAATTTCATCGACCAGCGGGATGAAAGCGGGATGAAGCGATGGTTCTCCGTTTCCAGAAAAAGTGATATAATCTGGTGGGGATTGAATTTTTTGTAAAGCTTTTTTTACCTCTTCTATGACATGCTCCACAGGAGGCCACATGCTTTCATCGGGCAATTTATAATCATGCACTCGGGTCCAACCATACTGACAGTAGACACAATTGAAGGTGCAAATTTTCTTTGAAATCGGCAAAAGATTAATGCCCAGGGAACGACCTAACCGGCGGGAGTTTATCGGTCCATATACAATTTTTTGTTGTAAAGGAATGGTCATTCATCTCTCCTTAAACTTAAAGATTTTTCTGCATCCATCTTCACCCAATACAGATCGAATCAAATACTACGCTTCAATTTAGATACTCAATTCTCTGGTGTAAACAACCAATATTATTTTCACCAGACTGATTAAAAATCCAGCTGATAATGATGTTAAAAGTGAATTAAGAATAGGTGAGAGCATCTATAAGAACTTTTTATTTTTTCAACCAGAAATATCATTGATAAACTGAATAAATTAAAAATGAACAGTTACTTCTTAAGTCCAGCAATTTTTTATATAAATTTTCAGATGGCCGACTTTTGAAATTCGCATTTTCTTTTTTACAAAATGAATTACTGCGCTTCTATGATTTTCGAAATAATCCGTTAACGATATTTTCAGCATCGGGGTTACTCTTCAGTAACAGTTTATTATGCCGATGATACTATTGAGCGAAAAAATTTAAAATGATTAATTCGTGAATCATGAAAGACCTCAATAAAATTGCTTTAATAAATATTTACATTACCAATCGTGTGTTGCGACGAAAGTATGAAAAAGGGATGGCTGAGGATTTACTGCGCATCGAAGCCATGTTCGAAAAAAACGATTTTACCGGATTGGATGAAATTTTTAATAAATATTTTGCAACCCGCCAGAAATCAGATGTAAATCCATCTTCCGACTCTTAAAAAACACCCGGAAGCTCTAAAAAACTATTACTGACATTCACAAAAATTGCAGCTGATAAATCAGTCGTTCATCCATAAGAAATTCTTTTAATTTTCAGTTTGGATAACTCCTCAATTCCTCTCAGGATATAGGGTAACCTGGATGTAATTATTTTTATCCAGATAACGGCGAGCAGCATTCTGGATCTCAACCAGTTGCACATTTTGCAGGAATTTTTCCTTTTCTAAAATAGTCAAAGGGCTCTCATTCAGGAAATAGCAGTTTTCCAATTGATCTAACCAGAAATCATTTTCCTTCATATCAACCCGTAATTGCTGTAAACTCATTTCTCTTACTTTGGAAAGATAAATGTCCTTTATGCCATTGTTCTGTAAACTATCGATCTGAACGAAAATTTCTCTGGTCAACTCATCGACCCGCTCGGGATTTGTACCGAATGATATATTGATCTGAAATCGTTCTCTCGGATATCGAGAAAGAGTGCCTCCCAGCCGCACGCCATAAGTTCCGCCTAATTCTTCACGAATCCGCTCCCGTAACTTAATTTGCATAACCTCCAGCAGAGTTTCCATTGTCCACTCCTGTTCCAGACTCCATTGATTATCTCCATGAAAAATAATCTGACTCTGGCTTTTGTACTCCACTCCTTTTTTCACCACTTTTTCTACCACGCCGGGAGGAAAATTAAAGGTCACATCTTTCCAGGTTTCCTGGCGATGAAGAACCGGTAAATTCCCCAAATAGGTTTGAACCAATGATTTAATGGATTCCAGTCGGAAATTACCCACAAAAATAAAAATAAAATCACTGGCATCTGCAAAACGGTAGCGATAAAAATCCAGAGATTTTTTCCGGTCCATTTTCTCCACGGTCTCAATAGTCCATGGTTTATAGCGTGGATGATATTGAGTGATAGTGACTGAGATAGTATCCTGGTAGGCTGCCTCAGGACTGACGGAGCGGTTTTCATAAAATCCTTTAAATCTATTCTTGAGCGCAATAAAAGCCGCACTGTCTTCCCGCGGCTGAGTGAAGTATAGATAAATCAACTGAAAGAGCGTTTCCAGATCAGCAGGTGAGGCGTTCCCTGATACTCCCTCACTGAGTTCATCAATAAAAGGTGCAACTGTTACCATTTTATCCGCTAGTTTCTTTTTCAACTGTTCCTGCGAAAAATTTCCAATGCCCCCTTCTCTCACCACCGCTACCGCGGTACGGGCTGGCACCAGAAGGGAATCCGCTGCAAGCGAATATCCACCCGGACTAATAGCACTAAACAATACCTCATCATTTTTAAAATCAGTAGGCTTCAGAATCACCCTCACACCATTGTCCAGGGTAATTTCCGTTACATCCAATTCTTTTATATATTTCTCATCGCGAATCTTTACCGGTTGAAAAGGTCTCTGAATAAGAGGCTGATCCAGAAAATTGTCCATATAAGGAGATACCTCTTCCTGTTCGCTTTCGGTCAACACCCTCGCCAAATCATCTTTTACCAGCGGTGATATTCCCTCTTTGTCTGGATAGGAAGCCATAATTATTCTATTTTTATCTGACTTCCATTGGGCGCCTAATTGATTCACTTCTGTCAGATGAATGCCGGGCAATAATTTTTCAAATAATTCTACTTCCTTTTCAATTCCTGGAATAGGTTCATTGATCAAAAAATTACGCACATATTCAGCGGCCAATTGCTCTGATTCCGTTTTATCTTTTTCCAGTAAAGCCTGCTTCATCATCCGTAACAATTTCGCTTTGGTCCGTTCCAACTCACCAGAAGTAAATCCATACTGTTGCGCTCTTTTCATTTCCAGAAGAAGAGCCCGCAATCCAGTCGGAATACCATTTTCTTTCACCCGAGCGCTGAATGACAGGATCTCACTGCTGCGAACATATCGTCCTTTACCGGCAAAAGCCTCTAAAAAAGGAGCATCCGCTTTACGACTGAGTTCGGATAACCGTTCATTCATCATTTGCAGATAGAGAATTTCTATAAGATTAGAACGATAATCGTTCACAGTTTGCTCTTCCGTAACAGGCAGTTTATAGTAGAGTGCAACTTGCGAGAAACGGGCTTCTGGATCTGAGGCAATGGCAAACAATGTTTCAGAATGATCGGGAACCGGCTCAAGGGGACGTTTCTTAGCATCCAGGGGGCGAGGAAGTTGGCCAAAATGTGACTGAATGAGGTTCTGAATTTGGTCAGGCTCAAAATCTCCAACCGCGATCACCGCCATTAAATCGGGTCGATACCAATCAGTATAAAACTGGCGCAATGTCTGGTGGTGGAAGGTATCCAACACAGCTTTTTGACCAATGGGCAATCGGTTTGCATATTTAGATCCCTGAAAAAGGATGGGAAATTGCTGATCGCGCAAACGTGCTTCTGCTCCTCTTCCCATTCTCCATTCTTCTATTATCACCTCTCGTTCTTTCTCAATTTCCTGATCTTCAAAAGAGATGGCACCGGCCCAATCCAGCAAAATCTGAAAGGCGGTTTCAATAATCTCCGGCTTATCGGTAGGAACCTGCAGCATATAAACCGTCTCATCAAAACCGGTATAGGCATTTATTTCCGGACCAAATTTCATTCCCACCAATTCCAGATAATCGACTAATTTATGTTTTGGAAAATGACGGGTTCCGTTGAAGGCCATATGCTCGCAGAAGTGAGCCAGGCCCTGTTGTTCGTCGGTCTCTAAAACCGAACCTGCATTCACCACCAGTCGCAACTCGGCCCGTTTTTGCGGTTGGGCATTCTGGCGGATATAATAGGTTAGCCCGTTTTTTAGGGTATCTTTTACCACCTGTGGATCGACTGGTAATATTTGCTGTAAATATTCAGAGATGGATGGAGATTTATCTGAAGGGAATTTCTCTGGAGCGTGAGCGGCACAGCGTACCAGAAGGAAAAAAATAGAAGTCAAAAATAGAAAAGCATATTTTTTCATATTCACTGCTCTCCGAATTCGTCAAGCATAACATAACCTAATAAGTTTGTCTTTTCAAAAAGTTTCGTTTATCGGAAAAATTAAAAAATTGATTTTTCTGAAATTCAACCAATTCAGCACAGAAAAAAATATGGAATATCACTGCCAACGAAAAAATCTCTGTCGAAACATTTATTATGATTATTCCCTTGGCGCCGAAAATGTTTTACTTGAGCAGTTGCTCTATCCATGTCGTTGCGAATGAAAAGTTAAATAATTTTCTTTTTGATACCCTATCCCCTTTTTCTGCGCGCAGAGAAAGGGCCAGGGTGAGCCTGCCTGTTACAGACAGGTTTGTTTGTTAAAGACCGGCGTGCAAAAGATTATCGACTTTCCATAAAAAATAAAAGAATAAATTTTTTTTCTATTCACTTTACCATAAAGATTGGTGAACAGCTTAGTGATAAATATTTGTAAAATTGTATTAATGATAATAAGGAACTTTAAACATATTTTAGCGGAGCTAAAGCAATAATCATAAAATTTATTTTTAGATTTAAACCATCGTTGGGGAAGGTTTTTTCGCCACAAAATTTTCATAGGAATTATCAAAATTTTACTCTTAAATTCATATCAATCATGTTGGTTCTGGGTACAGATAAATGTAGCACCTGTTCTCATTTTTTAAAGTATTTTTCAGATGAAAGGCGTTTTTTGGTAAAAATCATGAAAAGGAAGAGAATATGAGTGTCCACTCAGTCGGTGTTGATTTAATTGAGATCGAACGTATTGAAAAACTGCTGGATAAATACGGAGAGAAATTTCTTAAACGGATTTATACAGATCATGAGATTGATTACTGTACTAAAAAGAAAAATAAAGGCAGTTTTGCTGCCCGCTTTGCGACTAAAGAGGCTGTTTTTAAGGCAACCGGCCTGGGCCTGGCCAAAGGAATGACCTGGCGGGACGTGGAAGTTATTAATGACGAAAGAGGGAAACCTCATGTTCGTCTTTATGGAAAAACTGCCGAACTATTAGCGAATAAAAAAATTCAACTCTCCATTTCCCATTCCAAAGATGCGGCGATTGCCATGGTGGTTGTTCACGAATAAAGTGAAAAGGCTGCCTATCCGTTTTTTTTCACTGACTTCAGAGTGGGAATTTCCAGAAGAAAAGAATTTCGATCACTGATTTGTGGATCAAGTCTGATTTTGCCGCCCTGGGCTTCCATGGCCAGCCGGCAAAAAATGAGACCTAATCCGCGGGCAGGCTTGTAACCAGCCTTTTTTAATTCCGGCTGGGCATTCTTCAAAAAAATTTTATCCTTGAATTCGGCGGGAATAGGTTTACCATCATGAGAAATTCGCAAAAGGATAGATCCATTCTCACCAGGAGTGGTTTCTAATTGAATGCTCATAAACTCCGGGGTATTCTGAAACACATAATTCAAACAATTTTCCAGTACTCTTTCAAAAATATTTTTGTCAACGAAAGCGTTGGAAAGGTCTTCCCGCAATTTCATATGAACAGATTTTGACTGGTGCTCCGGAATATCTTTAAATGATTCCACAATATCACTCACCAGACTATTGAGATCGGTCAGAACCGGTTCAATCTCCATCTTTTGCTGTTCCAGTCGACTGATATCGAGCAGATTCAAAATCATCCGCAATAAACTGCGACTGCTGCGGGCGATTCTCTGAGTATAAATTTCACTTTCCTGGGAAGTGGCAGGGGGACGGTTCATCTCCATCATCTGGATATTACCCTGGATGACAAACAGAGGATTCTTCATGTCATGAATAATAAGGTTGGTCAATTCCTTCTTGAGCAAATCCTCCCGCATTAACGCCTCTTTTTGTCGCTCCAGCTCCTGATTGCGCTTAATAATTTCATCATAATAAAATTTGATACGCAACAGGGAACGGACCCGGGTAAGCAATTCCACACTATCAAATGGCTTTGTTAAAAAATCATCTGCCCCTGCTTCCAGGGCTTTTATTTTATCTTTTAACTCCTTTAAAACGGTTATCATGATAATAGGAATATGAAAGGTAGACTGGCGTTTTTTCAGTTTCTCACACACTTCATATCCGTTCACTTTGGGAAGCATTACATCCAGCAGAATAATGTCGGGCGGGTTATTTTCAACGATCTCCAGGGCAGCGGCACCATCATAAGCTTTTAAAATCTCATATCCGGCCGGCTTTAAAAAATACTCTAATAAATCCACACTCTCCTGACTATCGTCCACCACTAAAACTCTGGCCTTTTGCTTGAGGGTATCTAACATCCACTCACCCACCCTATTTTATCGTTAAATTGATACCTTATAATCATCGGTTAGTGAAAAAAAAAGTAAAATAAACACGCAATTAATTTTATTAACAAACGTAAACTGCTTCAATGAAGATGCGCTAAGAATTTAATAAAATTAATTTAATGAAAAAATAAGATTAATACTTCAGAAAATTTTTGATCGCTGAATTCAATATTTGAAGAATTTTCAGAAAGGTCCGTTCCGAATTTTGAGAGAAAGCAATATTAGAAATAAGAAAGGAAATAATTCTTTAATTATAAATAGACGAACGATTATTCCGAATAACAGTTATGATTATGTCTTCTAAGAAGCCACTTCCTGTTGTAGAGTGCCTTCTTGCTTTTTCAGGGCTGGAATTTTTAGGATAATACGGTTACCTATATTTTTATCCCATTCAATTTTTACCTCACCCCCCAGGTCTTTTACCATCTGGATCGTGACTGTTAATCCAATATTGGTTTCGCTGGAATGATCAAATTCAGCAAAGGGATTTATGATCCGCTCAATATACTCAGCCGGGAGGGGATTTCCGCTATCAATCACTTCGAGAATAATCCACTCTTTATTTTCCGAGCGGGTGATAATTTGTAGGTATCCATTTTGTCCAATCTGCATTTTGGCATGCAAAACCAGGTTGAGCAAAATCTGCTGAAAATAGATCGAGCCGCACTGAGTAACTGGCAGGTTTTTCTCGAGATCAAGTTTAATTTCAATGTTACGTTTTTCAATTTGGCCGCGAACCAGATTGAGCGTATTAACAATCAGGGGATTAATCTCTAAATATTCTTTCCCCGCATCTTGATTCGGTTTGGCCATACTCAACAGACCTCTAACAATATTCGCAATTCGTAAAGATTGTTTTTCGATGACCTCCAGGCTTTCTTCTGTACGGTGCCCCATGCGCGCCATCTGGACATTACCCATGATAATCTGCAACGGGTTATTAATCTCATGGGCAATGCCTCCCGCCAATTCTCCAATAGTGGCCAGCTTCGAGAGCGAAAATAATCGTGCCTGTAACTTTCTGAATTCCCGGTTTTTTTGTTCGATCATTTTATTCATTTGCTGAAATTGCAAGGCCCAACCCACCTGCTGAGTAATCACATTCAGCAATTCCAGATCCCTCATGCTGAATTTGGATTGATCTTTGTCAGTCAATAAAACCAGCACTCCCTTTTTTTGCACTGGAACCATGATCACATTGCCCTTCTTGCGGTGCAGTTGATCGTAAATCACGAAATCTGTGAGTGGGGCTACAATCGGATGTCCCTGTTCCCAAATCCAGTTGAGAATACCTTCTTCCCTGGCACATTTAAAGATTAAAAGAAAATCATTGCCGGGTTTACCACTGAGAGCCGAAAAATCATCCTGATCAGAAATGAAAATTTCAATCTGGCGAAAAGGCACAATCTTCTGAGCGATGTCCTTAAAATAGTTAAAAATTTGAGCCGGTTCCCAATTCTGATCCATAATATGAGAGAGCTTCTGAATATACTGAAAATCCTCCAGAGCTTCTGCAAAATTTCCATCATGCTTGCGCTGCTCCCGCAAATCCTCGCGCAAAAGACTTAAGTCTTTTTTTAATTCACTCACCACTGACAGGTAATGTTCAATAATGACATCAATCTTGGGAGTGCGATCCAGAGGCTCTTTATAAGTATCAAAAATTTCCTCAACTTCCGTTTTACTCAAAGGTTCAGAAAACATCCTTATTCTCCTCTCATCAGTATTTATACATTCATAACCATTAACGCGCTATCTTGAAATAACTCATTTAACTTTTCTCCCTCCTGCAGTATCCGCTTCTGATAAAAGCTCAGTTCATGTCCATTTCGGCGAATAATTTTTTTCATACCCGACAGAAGTTCACCCTCTGAATTTTCTGACGAAGATCGGGTGGCTGATTTACTCCTTTCGCTCAGCGAATGCGCCAATAAATCCGCCAAATGGACAATGGTAACCAGCAGATGCTCATTTTCTTCTGCCCGATGGTGAAAGCGAATCGCTTGCACGATGGCTGCCGGAAATCCCCAGGCCTCACCCAACCAGGCTCCCACTTCCGAATGGCTAAATTCCCCCAGCTCCTGCTCAGCCTGGCGATAGGATAATTTCTTTATCCTGGAACACTCAACGATCCGGCAAAAAATTTCAGGAAATTGCTGAGCCAAGACCTGATAACCAATATCATGAAGCAAACCCGCCACAAAGGCCTCTCCAGCAGCAGGATAACCGGCTAATTCCGCCAGATACCGGGCAGCGATCGCGGTATAATTGCTGTGCAACCAAAGATTTACCAGTTCTCTTTGATCAATTAATTTCTGCTGATCGGTAAATTGATCCATCACCGAAATGCTCCATACCAGCTCCCGCAACGCTTTCAGTCCAATGATTACCGTCGCTAAATTCACCGTGGAAATCTGACCTCTGAATCCATAAGCCAAACTATTGGCTAATTTTAAAACCCGACTGGTCAGGATGGGATCAATGGCAATCCAGCGCGCTAATTCACTTAATGATGCCTTTTCATCCTGCACATACGACATAAAATGGAAAGCCACAGGTTCAAATGTTGCTAATTTTTCCAACTCACATATTTTTTCCTTGATACTCCGGGCGGTTTTCTCTTCCTGATTCATACATCCTCGATCCCTGATGGGTTTATGATGACTTTAAAAGATTTTTCTCTTTCTATACATTCAACTCCTCTAATATCATTTTTCGCATCCGTTCCGTCGTTTCACTGTGGATCTGTGAAATTCTTGATTCAGAAACGTTCAGAATTTTTCCGATCTCTTTAAACGTTAAATGCTCAAAATAATAGAGGGTGATAGCCAGGCGGGCCTTTTCCGGAAGTTTTTTAATTACCTTCACCAGTATTTTCTTCAGTTCTTCGTTTTCCATTCCTTCCAGTGCATTCATGCTGGATTCATCTTCCACGATATCATACAGATTATGTTCATCATAATTTGGATTCGGTTTATCCAGTGATACCAGGCTGGTGGCATTCACCTGCGATTGCCAATGCTGGTACTCCGTTTCGCTGATCCCCAGATGGTGAGCCACCTGTTGTGAAACCACTTCACCTCGGAAGGTCTGCTCTAAACCTTCCAATACCTTCCGAATTTGATTTGACTTGGAGCGCAGCGAGCGTGGAACCCAATCCTGTTTTCGCAACTCATCAATAATTGCACCCTTTACCCGCGGAATGGCATAGGTTTCAAATTTAATTCCAAAATAAGGATTATAGCGATCCAGCGCCTCCCCTAAACCGATCACTCCAATATTCACCAAATCATCCCGTTCAACATAGCTGGGGATCGCCTTAAATAATTTGCTCACCACATAATGCACCACTCCCAAATATTTTTCCATCAGACGGTTTCGCAATTCAGGATCTTTGCTTTGAAAATATCTTCTCCACAAGGGTTCAATCTGTCTTCTCATCTTCTACTTGGCCTCCATTTTGGTACTGGTATTAGGTATTAATAATGAGTGATTTCTCTGTTTCTTTAATTTTCCCATCAAAATCTGACGGTACCGATGACTCAATCTTAGACCTGGATTTTTAAGACTCATTTTCTATTCCATTCCTTAAAAACAATAAATAGCGGGCTGTGCCTGCAGAGAAACCTGATGATCTCCCTGTAAGGTTCCGGCTATTTGCTGGATTTTATCAAACACTGAAGAATGTTTAGCAAAGGAAAAGGCGCTTAACCCGCTTAAATAGAGATCCTCTTCAAAAGGCACTAGTCCCAATAACTGAATTTCCTGATCCATAAAATGATGCAAAGCATAGCGGATAGTATGCTGGGCACTTTCCCCGTTCTGATAATCTAAAACCTGATTGAGAATTAGCCGCAGCTGTGGCCGGGAGAGATGAGGATAAACGGATTTTAATAAAGCAAAAGTATCTAATAAGGATTCCGGTTCAGCCGAACTGATAAATATCCCCATTAATCGATGCTGCAGTAGGGCGAGATTCGTTTCCCCCATTCCCGAAGCCGTATCAAAAATGATATATGCATATCCTTTATTTATCCGCGCCAGACAATCAATAAGGTGAGAGATAAAATAGGACCCTGAATTTTCACCTCTGGGAAGAGAGGGTGATGAAAAATCAATTCCCAGGAAATCGAAGTAGCTCCCCAGTGTGACAATGCCCTGCTTCAAAATATGCCCTGGTTCCGCCACCAGCTCCTCCACCCGTACAGAAACAGAAGGTCGTAGAATCGTTCGCAGAGTGGCTTTATTCCAGTCCAGATCCACCAGCAGAACCCGCTGCTGCCTACGAGCCAAAGCTTGCGCTAATCCTAAACTGAGTAAGGTTTTTCCTGCTCCTGGATGAGAACTGAGCAGGGCCAATCCAGAACAGTTCCTGGAGAAATATCGCACCGGTCGGACCAGACCATGGGAAAAATCATTCGTTAGTAATTTTTCATGATCCTTCATGATGATCTCTTCACTCCCTTGAAGTTTATCTAACGCATTCAATTGACTATTCCACAATGGGTAAATAGACCATTCTTCCACTCCCTGAATTTCCACAACCCTTCGCTCGGCATAAGCCTTCTCCTTCGCTATTAGCAGGCATAGAATAACTGAGAATATGGATAGAAATCTGCCGCATTGGATCATATCTAATCTGCAATCTCTCTTATCTAACAAACTTGTACATACTGCTAAAGCAATAAAGGAAGTCGCAAAGGATATGCCATGAAAAACTTTCAAAAGATCAAAAAAGCGGAGATTTTTAACTCATTGATAATATTAGAATTAAAAAACAGGCATCATTTCCCATTCAACCGGAGAGGTACGAAAAGTGATCATTATTTCGACACCATTATCCTGATTTTAGACAATCAACAGGTCATGAAAGTAGGGTGAAAATGAAACTTACAGGTAAATCACCCGCTAGAAATAATCGTGTAGATGAATTCTCCTCAGAAAGGCGAAGAAAAAAATAAAGAGCCCCGCCAAATTACCGAAATATTTGCGATGATCCAGGATGAACTCCAATTGGTAGTGAAGAACAGAAAAAAATATCTTAAAAGTTGTGGTGGGATTGAATATTTATGATATATTTTGATAAAATTAGTTCATTCATTAAATTTAGATCTCAAAAATAAACAGGAAATAAAAATAATGGCTTTAAAATTGGAACGAAAATTGTGGTTTGAGCGATTAAATGATGTTTATTGTTTTTATATTACTCTTTGAAGTCAATATCAAATGAAAAAAAATACCTGGGTTTTTTATTTCTTTATTCTGCTTTTCACCGCCATTATTTCGCTGGAATTAGTATGGCGGTTCACTCCGATCCGAAATGAGATCAGTCAGAAAATTCAAGCGAAGCTTAAACCTTATCTCGGCGAATCTTTTGCGATGAGCGATTTTTCGGTGGGATTTGGTTATATGTCATTTTATGATATTTCCGTGGGAGATCGCAAAGAAAACTATTCCCTAAAATTAGCAGAAATACAAATTGGATATAGTATCCATAAATTATTATACCACCATTTTGATCCTCTTAAAGTCATTGAGTCAATTACCATAAAGAATCCCTATCTTATCTTTTACACCGAGAAACAAGCTCAAGCGGCTGATTCTCAGAGAAAAAGCCTTAAACTTTCAGATGTTATTAGCGGATTAAACAAGTTAGCCGAAATTGATCGTGTGGTGATAAAAAACGGGCAAATCTATTGGGGAAAAAATTACCAGAGCATTACTCGTTTTGTTTCTGAACTGGGCGGATATCTCCTGCTGAGTGCCGATACCAGCCTGAGTATAAATCTGCAGGGACGATTATTCGAGTCATCCTCGAAAGCGCTTTCACTCAGCGGTGAAATCCGTTTAAGTACTGAACAAATTCACCTTCTGGGAAATATTAAAAAAAGTCATTTGCGGGAAAGTATTCCTTTTTTAAACAATAATTCCTTTACCCTTAAAGAAGCCGACATTGCTGGCGATTTCAGTATCACCTCTGATTCTCTCAAATTGTCCGATCTGAATTTTTCTGGCAGCATTCTGGTGCAAAACATGCGAGCCGTGCTTTTTGACCAGAAAATTCAGACCGACGATTTTCAGATTCAATTTGAAAAACAACAAATGAACCTTTCCCCTGTCTCCGGTGAATTAGAAGACGGACATTTTATTCTTTCTGGAAATTTAGGGACCGTTTTTCAACCGGGGCTTTATTTCGCCATCGATTTTGAGAACTACTCAGCAAAAAATCTGGCTATTTCTGCCCCCATTCTGGAGCTGCTGAATCGCGGCCAAATGCAGGGCCATCTGGATATCACAGGTCCGCCTTCCCGGATGCTTATCACGGGCAAAATTTATTCCTCTCAACTCTTCTACAGCATTGTTCCTTTTTATCGCACAGAGTTGGATTTTACTTTCAGTAATAAAATCTGGACATTCCTGGCCCTCGAGACCCATTCAATTGGAATGGAGCATCATGGTAGGGGCCACATTGATTTTAACCAGATGAATATGCGGTTGGATATTAGCAGTTACCGGCAGTTGAAAGAAAATGAAATACCGATTTTTGATAAAATAAATAACACGGAGATGGAATATTTTACCACCGTGCTCGGTGATTTCCCGACAGTAACGTTCACGGGAGATATTCATGCCCAATTTCATAACGGTCAGGATAGCGTTCTTACTGCCCGCGCCCAATTCGAATTGATAGATGATCGAATCACACTAAAGAATTATTCCTCCTTTCCAAAAGAATTGCACATTTTTGCGGATATAAAAAATTTGTGGGATGATCCAACCTTCGAAATCCTGGAAATAAAAAATGTTCCTTTCCAATCTCTAAGTTCTCTGGAACCCTTTCGCTGGATACAGAAAAAATATCAGGGTGACTTCTACTTTTCAGGTCCGGTGAACTTCCCGACCGCCAAAATGCATCTTTATGACCGAATAACCAGAGAAACCGTTATCAGTTTCACCGGAAACGCTGTCAATCTCATCGAACCCAATTTTAAATTTAAAGGTCAATTCTCTCTGAATACCCAACCCAAAGGAATCAAAGGATCTCTTCAGGTAGAGAATCGTGATGAGATTTTAGAGGTAGCAGTAGATGCCGGAGACTTTTTAAAAGGCAACCTGAAAATTAGAAATAACGATAAGTCAATTATCCTTGGTAAAGTGGACATCGAAAAATTTTCACTGATTTCCTACACCGGCAATTTACCTCTGGTGAATAACGCCATTAGCGAAGGGAATTTACTGGGAAGTATCCACATCGAGGGGACCACCGATCAACCTTTGCTGAATTTTGAGCTTCAGGGAGAAAATTTTATCATCAATAAGAATGGATATTATTCTCTTTTTTTAAAAGGTCAGTATGGGAAATCTCGAGTACAGTGTGAAGAAGCCAAGGTAAGATATAATAATCATCCCATTATTGACCTGCACTTATGGTGGGATTTTCTTACTGACAGACTGGAAGCGAATTGTCGGGGTGAAAATCTGGAGAGCAATTTCATTGCGGCGACTCTCTTTAAAAATCCGGAGTTAATTAAAGGATCAATGAATTATGAATTGAATGTATCGGGAAATTCCCGGCGACCCCATATTTCGGGTTCGATAAATATGGTTAATGGCACTCTGCAAAAACGTGAATTTCAACAACTCAATCTGCAATTTGAAGACTCCATTCCCCCCACTGCTACCCTGTTAAAACTAAACCAGCATGTGTTTCACATACATCAATTGGAATATGTGGATAAAAAAAATTACCAGATCAGGGTTTCTGGTCTGCTGCCAGCCAGTTCCACATTGCCGCTGCAATTGCATTTGCAAAGTCAGGGTAATATTCTGGCCGAGTTACCCAGTCTTATTCCCTATTTTAAAAATCCTGATTGTGTCGGAGAATTGTTTATTGATTTTGGCGGAACCTTAGAAAACATTAAAATTGAATCGGGTCGTCTTCTTATTTATAATGGAACGCTGGAATTTGAATCCGTCCTCCCGCCTTTGAAAGAAATTAAAGCAGATATTGAACTCCGAAAAGGCGAGTCATTTATTCGTATTCGTGACATTCAGGGTAAACTGAATAACCGTTTTGTGCAAATTTATAACGTCGATAGTGTTAGTGTAAACGGGACCTACTTGTCGCCCTGGAATTTCGAAGATTTGGGTTTAAATTTTGGAATTTTAGTTTTAGAGACAGATAATCGGGGAATACCACTCTCCATTCCTGGTTTGATGAATCCGGGAGATATTGGTTATTTTACGGCGGAGGGAAGGCAAAACGGTGAAAAATTTTACTTTAGTGGTCCAGTAGAAAAACCACATGTTCGCGGGAAGGTAACCTTAATTGATAGCCGAATCACTTTCCCTTTTTTAGTGGATGCGACCACTGCCACCAGTTCAGAGGAAGATAAAGTACTGGAATTTCTTATGAATATTTCCTGGGATGTTAAGGCGGTGGCCGGGGTGGGGAATCGCTATTTTGTAGATATTCCGGCTGTCATTGACCAGGTTTATCTGGATTTGAATATCGATAATGTCTCCGAAGGTTTAGAATTCACTGGTCGTCTGATTGATGAATCTTTCCGGGTAGCTGGCAGCGTGGAGTCCACCCGCGGACGGGTTGAATATCTGGATATGAATTTCAGAGTAGAACGGTTTGGAGCTATTTTTAATAAATTTGAATTGTACCCCGAAGTCTACGGACGAGCCTATACTACCGTGAGGGATTCCACCAATTTCCCACGCGATATTTATCTGGTGCTGTATGCCATCGATCCGGAGAGCCAGCAGGAAATGTCTCGTGGCCGCTGGGAAGATTTTCGCTTTAAATTAGTATCGAGCGATCCTACTATTGGAGAAACTCAGGAGAATGTTCTGGCTTATCTGGGTTACTCCGTGAAAAATATCAGCAATAAAGCTAGTGATATCGGGATGACCCTCACCGACAATCTTCTCATCCGACCACTGGTGCGCCCCCTGGAACGAAAAATGGAAAGAAGCCTCAGATTAGACTACGTCCGGCTCAGTCTACAAATCACCTCTAATCTTTTATATTACGGATTACAACCCCGCTGGAAATACTTACCTGAGTCTGGCTTTTTGCGTTATAATTACAACACAAGTTTTGATCCCGCCTTAATGTTGTTACAAAGTTCGGAGATCACCCTGGGAAAATATTTCTTCAAAGATCTTTATTTTAGTTATTCCGGACAGCTGGTATCGATTTACGATGAACCAAAGTTTGGATTAAATCACCGCTTTGGGCTGGAATATCGGTTATTGCAGAACTTATTATTGGAATTTGAGTATGACAAATTGTTTATGGATCCAAAATTTTATAACCAGGATGTATTACATGATTTCCGAGTTCGTTTTAAACACTCATTTAATTTTTGATTGCTTCATCAACTATTGAAAATTAAGTTGTGCACTTGTTTTAGAAAACTGATGGAAGATGATGAACAGAGTAAACAAAATTTTAACTGCCTTTTCTGTACTTATTTTATTGGTCATAACCGGCTGGAGCCAGCCTCAAAAATTTACCTTAAGATCAATTCGTATCCAGGGAATTGAAAAAGCCGATTCTTCTGTAATACTGATTAACTCTGGATTACGAGCCGGAGAGCAGATCAGCAGTGAAGATATACAGAAAGCAGTGAAAAATCTGTGGGCTCTGAAACTATTTTCCGATGTGAAAATCCTGGTCGAACGTCAGACC